>NZ_JASCXP010000181.1:0-14021 GCF_030010695.1 Nocardia sp. CC201C | reverse complement strand
CGGTGCGGGCCAGCAGCGTCGCCGCCAGCAGATCGGTGGCCCGGGACAGCTGCGGAATCACCGCCTCGGTGTTCTCGGTCGCCGCGGTGAAGGTCTCGACAATGGAGGCGAGCGCCGTCGGATCCAGCTGCCGCAGCAGTTCGGTGGTGGTGCGGGCGATATCCGGAATCGACACCGGCGCACTGATCTTCGTCGCCCGCACCACCTGTCCGTCGCTCAGGTGCGGCCCCTCGGCCGAGGGCGGGTCGAACAGCAGATAGGACTCCCCGAGTCCGGACAGCCCCTCGATCCGCACGGCGCTGGCGGTGGGAATCGGGTAGTCCGCGTCGACGCGGAAGCGCACCTCAACCGCCCCCGGCACATGCTCGACCGCGGTGATCCGGCCGACCTCCACCCCCGACAGCAGCACCTTCGAACGCGGCAGCAGCCCACCGGATTCCGGCACGTACATGGTGGCGTGCACCTGCTCGGAGAACCAGGTCACCCGCACCACGCCGAACGCCAGGTAGGCGCTGCCCACCACCAGGATGGTGAGGATACTGGCCAGTGAGAGCGGGGTTTTCGCCTTCATCGAACCATTCCGATCATGCGCAGCGCCCGGACGATCCCGTCGATCCGTTCCTCGGCGGGCAGGGTCGCGCCCTCCACCCGTACCCCGGTGACATTCACCTTCGGTCCGCGCTCCACGAAGGGAATGATCTTCTCGCGCAGCAGCGCCACCAGGCGGTTCAGATTGGACGGTGCGCTGAGGTCGAGCGGATTGCCGCCCAGCAGCAGCGGCACGAAAGCCTTGGCGGCGGCGTCTCCGGCGCGCAGCAGCGGCGCGGTCCACTGCAACGACTGCCCGATCACCCCGAGCGAGCTGAGGATGCCGAGGGTGTACACCAGCGACCGCACATCCGCGGGCAGCTCCCGGGAGCCCCGTTCGCTCAGTAATGTCCCGAGTTCGCGCGGATTGGCCAGCACCGCTTCGAGATTGCGTTCGAAACCGTCCAGGAATCGGTCGACGGCATCCAGATTGTCGGCGATATCGCGCACGTCGGTGCCCAGCCGGTCGGCGATGCGCGCCGTCTCCTCGGGCGTGGCGGGCAGCACCGCGTTGGCCTGTTCGATGATGTCCTGAATCCGCTGCGGCGCACCGCCGCCCACGAAGGCGGACAGTGCCGCGAGCAGATCCTCCACCTGCAGGGCGGGTTGGGTCCGCTCCAGCGGGATGGTGCCGCCGGGCGGAATGGTCGCGCCGGTCTCGCCGGGTGGCGTGGTCAGTCCGATGTACACATCACCGAGCAGCGTGTTCTGTCGCAGCTGCGCGGTGGTGCGCACCGGTAGCCGTACCGCACTGGAGATCTCGACCACGGCGTCGATCCGCCCCGGTCCCGCCGCCGACGGGTCGACGACGGCGACCGAGCGCAGACTGCCGACCTTCGCGCCGTTGGCTATCACCTTGGCCTGGGCGGGCAGATTCAGCGCGTTGGCGAATTCGATGTGGATCTCGTAGGTCGGCCCGGCCACGGACGCGCCGGGCACGGGCACGGCGGCCGGGTCGACACCGCACGCGCCCGACAGGGCGGCGACCGCCGCGCAGGCCATGGCGGCGACCGCGCGTCGCCGACGGGGAGGTGGTGTGTTCACCGTGCACCTGCCAATCCGAGGACGAGTGGCACCAGGTCCGCCGTCGCCATGCCGTGCTCGGCGTCGCGGCAGCGTCCGGGTGCGACCGCGTTGACGGCCCCGCACACCTGGTCGGCCAGCTGGGGTGGGAGCGCGACGCGCGGTGGGGCATAGGTGATCCGGACCTGTCCGGTCTCCGGGTCGAGGGTGTCGCGGAAGGCGCCGACCAGGGCCGGGATCAGCTCCAGCAGCTGGCGCAGCGATCCGATGTGCGCCGAGAGCAGTCGCAGTTTCGGCACCAGTGCGTCGAGGCCGCGCAGCACGGGCTGCCCGTACTCGAGGGTCATGCGGTTGAGCCACGGCAGGATCACCAGCAGGGAATCGACGATCTGCACCGTGCGGTCCCACATCTGGTTGACGAAGTCGAAGCCCTCCCCGGCCTGGGTGAGCGCCAGTTTGATGTCACCCCAGTTGAGCGCGATGCTGCGGGCGATGGAGCTGAAGGCGTCGATCAGATCGCCGATATGTCCGATGGCGGCGTCGGGTTGCCGCAGTGCGGTGGCGAGCTCCCGGATGACCCGGTTGAGCCGTTCCCCCGTGCCGTCGGTGGCCCGGTCGAAGGCGATCACGCTGTCGCGCAGTCGTTCCCGTTCGGCGGGGTCGCCGTGTCCGGTCAGCTCATCGGCGAGGGTGGAGAACGCCTCCAGGGTGCGGCTGATGCTCTTGGGCGTGAAGGTCTCGGTAACGCAGGTCCCGGTGTCCCAGAGCTGCTGGGAGGTGTTGTCGCCCAACACTTCCAGCTCCCGGTCGGCGAGCACGGTATCGGAGACGGTGGTGGCGGTGACCGCGCCGCGCAGCGGATGCTCGGCGTCCACCCGGAAGCTCACCCGCACCGAATCGCCTTGGGGACGCACGGTGTCGACGACACCGACCGGCAGCCCCCGCGTGGTCACGTCATTGCCCGGGTACAGGCCGATGGCGTCGGGCATGAGGGCGCAGTAGGTGAGCATCCGTTTCCCGGGTTGGAAGGCGACGAGGTAGCCGACCACGGCGACCAGCACCACCAGGGCGACGCCGACCACGGTCGTGAAACCCGGTGAGCCGAGGAAGCGTTTCATTCAGCACCGCCTTCCCGGCACCGGGACGCACACCGGCGGGGCCTCGACGGTGATGGCGGACTGGTCGACGCTCAGTCCGTGCTCGGGGGTGATCGCCGCCCGCAGCCGGGTGCGCAGCAGTCCGAGGCCGTGCAGCGACGCGTCGATGCGCCGTCCCAGCTCCTCCAATTGCGGTACGGCCCGCACGAGTTGGTCTGCGAGGGGTTCCAGGACCTCGCGCCAGGCGGGTTCGACGGCCGCGATGCGCGAGAGCAGCTGGCTGGTCACCAGCAGCGCCTCCGCGATCTCGGCCTTCTTCGCCAGCCCACGGGTTTCGATGTCCCCGAGCTTGCGGACGAAGGTGCCCAGCAGGGCGGTGTTGGCGTCGATGACGGTGAGGTACTCGTCCATCACGGTCAGCGCCCGCGAGATCTCCGCGTTCTGCCGTTCGAGCACGCCCACGATGCTCTCCACGGCGATACCCATGCGCCGCAGCGCGTCCGGGCTCTCCTCCAGGGCCTGTTCCAGCGCGGCGAAGTTGGCCCGCAGCGTATCGCCGTCCACCTCGGCGACCGGTGCGGCGGCGTCCTGGAGAACGCGGATCAGACTGTAGGGCAGGCGCACCCGCTCCGGCGGAATGACCTGGTCGCCGAGCGGTTCGTCACCTGCGGGGAAGGCGGCGATGTAGTGTCCGCCCACCACGGTCAGCATGCGCACCTCGAGGGCGGTGCGGTCGCCGAGCCGGACGTTGTCGTCCACGGTGAAGGTCATGCGGACCCGATCCGGCAGCAGTTCCAGGGATTTCACCGCGCCGACCCCGATTCCGGCGATCCGCACCTCGTCACCCACATCCACCGACCGGGCCTCGGTGAGTTCGGCGGTGTAGACGCGCTTGCCGATCGGCAGCACGTAGACGATGCCGGTGGCGATGAGCAGCACGACCAGCGCCACGGCCCCGTACAGGCCGAGCCGCAGCTCCCGCGCGGGTGTCAGTTCCGACATATCGCGATCCTCTGTCCGGCGATCAGCACGGCGAACGGCGCGGGCACCGGGGCCGGTCCGCGCGAGCAGGTGAGGTCGGCCCGGCCGGGTGTGCCGTCGGCCGGTGGCAGCAGGTCGGCCAGGGTCTGCAACAGGCCGGGCAGGCGGCCGAGCACGTCGAGGGCCTGGTCCGGATCCGGGAACAGCAGCCGCAGGTCCCGCACCAGCAGCGGATTGCTGCGCTCGGTGAATCCCAGCGTCGCCATGAGACTGTTCAGCGGGCCCAGGGCCGAGGGCGCGGTGTCGGCGAACAGCAGCAGCCCGTCGAGTTCGATGTTCAGGGCGGTGAACACGTCGGCGATCCCGCGCAGCAGGGTGACCAGGTGCGGGGACTTGCCGCCGATCTGGTCGGAGATGTCCTGCAGATTGGACACGATGAGCGACAGCACGGCCTGCCGGTCGCTCACATAGCGGCTGAGTCGTTCGAAGGCGTCCAGGGCGGGCCCGATACCGGACCCGTCGCCCTGGATCACCGCCAGCACGCTCTCCGCGAAGTGGTTGAGCGCGCCGGGGGAGAACTCCTCCAGCACCGGCCGCAGGCCGTTGAACAGCTGGGTGATATCGAACGACGGGATGGTCTTGTCGAGCCCGATGGTGGCACCGGCCCCGAGCCGCGCGCCGGGCCGATCCGGTTGCCGCACATCCACATACCGCTGCCCGGTGAGCGTCTGATACCGGATGGCCAGCCCGCTGCTCTCGTAGACGGGCCGGTCGGTGCGCACCGTGAACCGGACGACTGCCGTCGCGCCGCTGAGTTCGATCGCGGTCACCTCGCCGACCTGCACCCCGTACATGCGCACGTCGTCACCGCGCTTCAGACCGCTCACATCGGTGAATTCCGCGCGGTATCCGACGGTGTCGCCGGATACCGGCCGCAGGATGGCGGTGATCACCACCAACAGCAGCGCCAGCATGGCGGCGGTGAACACGCCGAGCCGCACCAGCACCCCGACCGTGGCGGATCTCGTCGTCGCCCCTCTCGTCATCGCACCCCCTCCGGCTGTGTGAGAGCCGTGAACGCCTGCTGCCCGAGCAGGGGTACGCCCACCGCCGGGACGCCGCGCAGGGTCACCTCGAGCGACACCACGGGACCGTCGGGCGTGTCGGCGAAGACGCGGTCCAGGCGCTCGATGAGTTCGGTGAGTTGCGCCCGCGAGGTCGCCGGATCGGGCACCGTGCCCGCCAGCGCCTCGACGGTGGGCGTGAGCGCGCCGATCAGTCCGCCGAGGTGGGTGCGCAGGGTGTGCAGCGTATCGGCCAGACCGAGCAGCACCCCGTCGCGGATGACGGTGATGGACGTGTCGTAGCGCTCCCGTTCGGTCCGGAAGATCTCGATATCCATCAGGGCCGCCGCCAGCCGGAAGGTGGCGGAGGTGAACGCGCCGAACCCGTTCAGGAACGACCCGTACTGGTCGATCAGGAACGACGACGGGTACACCTGGGTGTCGGCGACGATCCGGCCCAGCTCGACGACCGCCTCGATGATCGGCGTGAAGGCCCGCAGATCGGTGTCGATGCGGGTGAGCAGTTCGGTGAGTTCGGGAGTGAGCACCTCGGTGACGGTTCCGGTGAGGGTGCGCAGCAGCGCGCCCATGGTCACGTCCTCGACGCGTCCGCCCACATCGATCAGCTGCCCGTCGCGCAGCGGCGCGCCGCCCGCTTCGGCGCGCAGCGCCAGCGTGCTGATGCCGAAGAGATTCTCCGGCGCGTAGTCGACGCCGAAAGTATCGGTGAGGCCGGCGGTCTGGGACCGGTCCAGTTCCAGGGTGAGCAGTTGCCGCCCCCGCTCGACGGGCCGCACCGCCGCGATCCGGCCGACCGCCACCCCGTCCAACCGCACCGCCGTGCCGACGCCGATGCCCGCCCCGATCTGCTCGGTGCGCAACTGGATTCGCAGCGTGTCCGCGGGTGCTCGCCGCTGGTAGGCGTTCCAGGCCAGCACCGCCGCCACCGTGCACATCACCAGCAGCACGCCGAGCCCGCGGGCCATGGGCCGTGTGGTCCGCACCCCGGGAATCGCGTAGTTCGGCATGGCTACCCCGGGAACTCGATGGCCGAGTCGACGCCCCACAGCAGCAGCGTCAGCACCATGTCCAGGCCGACGATGGCGACGAAGCTGGCGCGCACCGCTCGCCCCGAGGCGATGCCGACGCCCTCCGGTCCGCCGGAGGCGAAGAAGCCGTAGTAGCAGTGGATGAGAATGACCGCGACGCCGAACACCAGGATCTTCACCACCGCCGCGACGATGTCGTAGCCGCTGGTGAACTGGAAGAAGTAGTGGTCGTAGACGCCGCCCGCCTGGCCGTGCAGCAGCACGATCACGGTATCGCAGGCCAGATACGACAGGATGAGCGCGATCAGGAAGGTCGGCACGATCGCCACCGCCCCCGCGATCACCCGGGTGGTGACCACGAACGGGACCGAGCGCAGGCCGAAGGATTCGATGGCGTCGATCTCCTCGGAGATGCGCATGGAGCCGATCTCGGCGGTCATCCGGCAGCCCGCCTGCGCGGCGAACCCGACGGCCGCGGCGATGGGAGCGAGTTCGCGCGTATTCGCGAAGGCCGACACCACGCCGGTGACCGAGCCCAGCCCGAGCAGGTCCAGGGCGGCGAAGGACTGGATGCCGACCCCCGCGCCGATGGCGATGCCGTGCACCACCAGCATCGGCACCGTGCCGCCGCCGACGATGAACGAGCCGCGGCCCCAGGTCATATCGGTGATGGTGCGCATGGTCTGGGCGCGATACCGCGCCAGCGTCACCGGGATCCCGGCGAGTGCCTGCCATACGAAGCCGACCGCGAATCCGGCGTTCTCCAGTGGGCGCATCATGCCACCCGCATCGGCAGGAACATGGTGACCACCTGCGTGATGGCGAGATTCACCACGATGATGGCCGCCACCGACAGCACCACGGCGGCGTTGACGCCGTCGGCGACGCCGCGCGGCCCACCCCGGGCCTCCAGCCCGCGCTGACAGGCCACGATCACCACGATGAATCCGAAAAGCATTGCCTTGCCGAGGGAAATCCAGACATCCGCGAGAACGGTGAACGCGCCGAATGTCGCCCAGTAACTTCCGGGCGTCACATTCTGCGCGCCGATCGCCACCCCGTATCCGGCCAGAATGCCCACGAATACGATCAGGATATTGAGCAGCGGTGCCACGAAAAGCATGGCCGCCACCCGTGGTGCGACGAGTCGGTGCACCGGGTCGATACCCATGACGCGCAGGGCGTCGATTTCCTCGCGCACCGTGCGCGCCCCCAGATCGGAGGCGATGGCCGAGGCCCCCGCACCACCGAGCAGCAGTCCGGTGGCAATCGGCGCGCCCTGCTGGATGACGCCCAGACCGCCCGCCGCGCCGAGCAGTGAATCCGCGCCGAGCTGGTGGATCAGATTGCCCACCTGCACCGACACCACCACGCCGAAGGGAATCGCCATGAGGATGGCGGGCAGTGCCGTGACGGTGATGAGATACCAAGCCTGGTGCAGCATTTCGCGCCAGGGGAAGGTGCGCGCCACCATGTCGGTGACCGCGCCGCGCACCGATTCGACGGCCAGGTCCACCGTGCGGCCGAAGGTGCGCAGACTCGATATCGCGGTGGCGGAGAGGTTCTTTCGGATGATGTGCGGGGCCGAGGCGGTCTCGCCGCGCGGGGATGCGGACTCGGGCTGCACGGCCGCTCCCTCCCTCGGTTCCCGTGTCGAGGCGGTGTAGCTTCCTCGACACCCGCTCGCTGGGCAGGCGTCGGCGAGGAGGCAGGATGGCGACACGGCCGACGCAGGCGCGGACCCGTCATGCGCCGGTGCTCCGGCGGGCCGCGCGGGGTATCCGCTTTCGAGGCTAACGGAGAGGTTCGGAGCTTATTGCCGTAATGCGCGGCGCAATTCGACACTGTTACCGGAATGGCGGTTTCTGTCGGCGTGCCGTCGCGCCGGGCGCGGCGCGGCATGGATTAATAGCGCGCATGATCGTTCGCTGGCTATTCGCCTTCGTGGCGGTACTGATCGCGGCGGTAATGGGAATGAGCACCTATGTCATCGCCCGCTACCCGATATCCGATCCGCTGGTGCGGCTGTCGGCGGTGGTCAGCAATTACGGGCTGTTCCTGATTCCGCTCGGCATCGCGGGCGCGGGGCTGGCGCTGCTGGCCCGGCTGCGCGGGCACGCCGTGGTTCGCTGGCTGGGTGCGCTCACCGCGCTGGTGTGCGTGGTCGGTGCGGCGGCGGCCGTCGTGCCGCTGGTGGCGTCCTGGCGGGAGGCGCAGCGGCAGGGGGCGAGCCTGTCGTTCGGTGAGTACATCACGGCGGGATCGAATACCGGATCGCTGGATCCGCGCTTCGGGGTCGGCTACAACGTCGTCGACGGCCGGGAGTTGCTGCTCGATGTGAAACTGCCGTCGGGAACCTCGGATTCGCCGCGTCCGGCCGTGGTGTGGGTGCACGGCGGCGGCTGGGCCGAGGGTGATCGCGCGCAGTCACCGCGCTGGCACGAGTGGCTCAACGAGCGCGGCTACGCCGTCTTCGCCATCGACTACCGGCTGAGTCCGCCGCCGCGCTGGGATCAGGCGCCCGCCGACGTGAAGTGCGCGATCGGCTGGGTGAAACAGCACGCCGAACGCTACGGTCTCGATCCGGAGCGGGTGGTGGTGGCGGGCGCTTCGGCGGGTGGGAATCTGGCTCTGGTGGCGGCGTATTCCGACGACCGCGTCCAGCCCAGCTGCGCGGTCACCGATACCGCGGTGCGGGCGGTCGCCGCCCTCTACCCGGCCACCGACCTGCGGGCGGGCTGGCACGATCCGGATCTGGTCGCGGGAACGCGGGAACTGTTGCGCGACTACACCGGTGGCACCCCGGAGCAGGTGCCCGAGCGTTACGCGGCGGCCGCGCCGGTGAGCTATGTGCGGCCCGGGCTGCCGCCGACCCTGCTCATGCACGGCACCCGCGATCACGTGGTGCCGCACGCCCAGTCGGCCCAGCTGGCCCGGCTGCTCGCGGCGGCCGGTGTGGCACACGAACTGCTGTCGATTCCGTACGGCGAGCACGCCTACGACATCAACTGGGGTGACTGGGGCACGCAGTTGTCCCGGCACGCGTTCGACCGGTTCCTGGAGCGGCACGTGCGGTCGAATTGAGTCCGGGCCGGGTCAGCGCTTCAGGCCGTAGGCGGTGGCGATGGCCTTCTCCATGACCGTGCGCGGCAGCAGCCGCCGCACCGCGAACAACAGCGGGGCATTGCTGCCCACGGCGTACAGCGGTTTCGGGCGATCGGCCGCGACGGCCCGGACGATGGTCTCCGCGACCCGCTCGGGCGTGATGCCCTCGGACTGCTTGCGATCCAGCGCGGTCATGAAGCGCGTGAAATCCGCGGTGTGCGCGGAACCTTCGTCGAGGTATCTGGTGCGGCGCTCGCGCAGGCCGGTATCGATCTGCCCCGGTTCGACCGTGGTGATCCAGACGTCGAAGGGTGACTCCTCGAATCGCGCGGCGGTCGCGAAGCCGCGCAGCGCCGCCTTGGTCGCCACGTACGAGGAGCGGTACGGCATCGGGAAACTCGCGAGCATGGAGCCGACCATGATCACCCGGCCACGGCGTCGCTCGCGCATTCCGGGCAGCACGGCCTGGGTGAGGGCGACGGGGCCGAGCACATTGAGCCGGAACAACCGCGCCACCGCGTCGCCGGGGAGTTCGGCCAGCGGCCCGGCCTGGCTCTCCCCGGCATTGTTGATCAGCACGTCGACCGGGCCGAGTCCGCGCGCGAACTCCGCGATGGACGCGTCGTCGGTGAGGTCGAGGGCGCGGTACTCCACGCTCGGCACCCGATCGGCGTCCGGAATGCCCTCCGGACTGCGGCTGGTGCCGATCACTCGGTAGCCGCGGGCCGCCAGCGCCGCCGCGGTTGCCTTCCCGATTCCGGACGATGCGCCGGTGACGACGGCGGTTTCCTGCACCGCGACCTCCTCGTGCTCTGATGTTCGCCCCACCCTACTGGGCGCGGCGACGCATCTCTCCCGCGAACGGTGGTGACTGAGACAGTAGTGTCGGTGTGCCGTGCCGTATCCCCTGTTCGGGGGGATTCCATCGGTTCTGTCCGGTATCACTGGCGGTGTAGCGGTCTGGGTCAGTTGGCGTTCGGTCTTGTGTACACCACCGTTCATTTTGTAGGTTTCGTCACAGGGAACGGTTGGTGTTGATATCTGTCGCCAACCCGCTGGGACAGTTCGACGGCGATGAGGGTACGGGTACATGTGTGACTGGGATCTGCTGCGGAATACCTCCGGGGTACGCGTTCTGACACGACTGGCGGAGGAACGGGGGATGCCCGCGGCGGACTGCCTGGCGGGCACCGGGCTGCCGACGACGGCGCTGGTCGATCCGAGCGCCGAGGTCACGGCGGGTCAGGAACTCGCGGTCATGCGCGCCCTGCTCGCGCGCTTCGGTCGGGAACCGGGACTGGGGGTGGCGGCGGGCGCCCTCGACCACGTCGGCCTGCACGGCCCGTGGGGCCTGAGCCTGATCGGCAGTCGCACCCCGCGCGATGCGGTGGACGTGGCGCTGCGCTATGTGGACCAGTCCTTCGTGGGCGGCGGGCTGTCCTTCGAGGAGTCCGAGGGTGAGGCGCGGCTGCGGTTCGACGGTGACGAGGTGCCCGCCGACGTGCGATCCTTTCTCGTCGAACGGGTCATGACGGGTGTGCTGCTGCTCGGTCGCGAACTGTTCACCACGGGGGTCCCCGTCCGCCGCATCGGATTCCGGCACCGCCGCCCCGCCGACACCACCCGCTACCGCGACATCCTGGGCACCGAACCGACCTTCGACCATCCGGTCGACGAGATCGCCTTCGACAGCGCGTGTCTGGACAGCGCGCCGCCGCGGGCCAACGAATGGGCGCGCAGCACCTGCGAGCAGCTGTGTCGTGAACTGCTGTCCCGCCGCCAGGCCCGCACCGGGGTCGCGGGCGCGGTGCGGGATCTGCTGGTGCGCGACCCGGCCGAGATCCCGGACCAGACCGCCGTGGCCGCCCAGCTGTACATGAGCCAGCGCACGCTGTCGAGGCGGCTGCACGAGGAGGGCACCTCCTTCCGGGCGCTGCTCGACGAGGTCCGCCAGACGCTGTCGGAGGAACTGCTCGACCACACCGATATGACCACCGAACAGGTCGCCGCCCGCCTCGGTTACGCGGAGGCCGCCTCGTTCATCCGCGCCTTCCGGCGCTGGAAGGGCTGTCCGCCACAGGAATACCGCGCTCGCGGCCCGCGCGCCGCCGCCCGGACACCGGCCCTGGTGTAGCGCGTTCAGGCGAGGCCGTGGATGCGGTCGTTCCATGCGTCGGCGAGGGTCGCCAGGCGATGCCACGCGGTGTGGACCCGTTCGTCGGAGGCGCTGGCGGCGGTGCGCAGCACGGTACTGGCGTGCACCTGCGCCGCCGCCATGCGATCGACGGCGGTGCCGAAGGACTCCCGGCGCTGCGCGGCGCGCGGGACATTGCGCCGCACCCACTCGTCGATATCGGCGATGAGTTCGGCACGGACACCGTCGATCTCACCGGAGTGCTGGGGATGACCCTGCGATACCAGGTGCAGCTGCGCCAGTGCGAAGGCGCAGCGGGTGACGGGGTGGGTGCCGGGCTGCTCACCGATCTGGCCGCAGAAGGCCGCCAGTAGCTCATGCCAATCCGGAATGACGGTGCGGCGCAGCGTGATTCTGGCGAGCATGGCGAACTCCTGTCCGGTACCGCGGCCCCTGCGGGGGGAGTAAGTGATCCAAGCCATCCGGAGTGAATTCGCGGTATATCCCTGGTGCACCCGACACGGCGGCCGGCCGAATCTCGCGCCGCCCCAGCATAATGCGGGCGGTCAGCGCTCGGTGCGGGCAGCGGGGAAGGACAGCCGGAACTCCGCGCCGTGGCCGAGTTCGGAGGCGACGGTGAGCTCGGCGTCGTGTGCCGCGGCGACCTGGGCCACGATGGCCAGGCCGAGACCGTGGCCGGGTGTCGAGCGGGCGGTGGAGGAGCGGTAGAAGCGGTCGAAGACATGCGGCAGGTCCGGTGCTGCGATACCGGGGCCGCTGTCGCGCACCGACAGGCACCGGCCGGTCAGTTCCACCCGGACCGTGCCGTGCGGCGGACTGAATTTGGCGGCATTGTCGAGCAGATTGGTGACGGCGCGGGTGAGCCGCTCGGGGTTGCCGTACACGGTGGTCGGTTCCAGCTCGGTGTGGAAAGCGATGGCGGGCCAATGCCTTCGAGCCCGGTCCAGGCAGTCGCGCACCAGCGTGTCCGCGCGCAGGTCCTCGAACGGCACCCGGGGTGCGGTCGGATCGTCGTTCCGGGCGAGGTCGATGAGGTCGGTGACCAGGCCGGACAGTTCCTCCGCCCGCACGCGCAGCGCGGCCGCCGTCTCGTCGAGGTGTTCAGGGGACAGCCGCCGGGCGCGGCGCAGCAGATCGATATCGGTGCGCAGCGCGGTGAGCGGGGTGCGCAGTTCGTGGGAGGCGTCGGCGACCAGACGCCGTTGTGCCGCACGGGCATCCCGTTCCGCGGTCAGGGCCGCGTCGAGTTCGTCGAGCATGGTGTTGACACTGGCGGCCAACCGGGCCAGTTCATCGGATCCGGTGATCACGATGTGCCGGTCGGGGTTTCGGGTGCGCGCCACCTCCTCGGCGGCCCGGGTGAGCGTTTCCACGGGGGCGAGCGCGCGGCGCGCCAGCATGGTCCCGATTCCGGCGGCCAGCAGCGTGCCCGCCCCCGCCGCCGCGAGCAGAGCGAGACCGACCCGGCGCTGTCCCGTGGGGACGGTATCGGCGCGCTGCGCCACCTGGACGGCACTGCCCGGCCGCAGCGGCGCGGTGTACATGCGCATGGGGAGGCCGTCGATCGTGAAATCGCTGAAGTACGCCGCCGCGGAACCCTTCGCGACCGCGCGGGTGCGGTCGTCCACCGGCAGCGTGTCCTCGGGCCGGGTATCCGATTCGACGGTGCCGTCGGCCGTCACCACCTGAACACAACTCGGGGCGGCGAGGTAGCGGCAGGGTCCGGAGAGGGCGGCCACCGCGGGCTCGGTCGCGAACTGCCGCGTGATCCGGGTGGCCTCCCGGCGCAGACCGGTATCCAGGGCGCTGTGCAACTGGTGGCCCACCACCAGATAGGCCGCCGCCGCCATGCCCGCCAGCGCCCCGGCCATGGCGAGCACGAAGAACGCGGCGATCCGGCCGCGCAGCCCGAGCCGCCTCACATCCGCCCCAGGCGGTAGCCGATACCGCGCACGGTGTGCACGAGCGGCGGCAGCTCGTCGATATCGAGTTTGCGCCGCAGATAGCGGATGTAGACCTCGAGCGAATTCGAGGTGGCCACCCGCCCCCACACCCGCTCGACCAGCATTTCGCGGGGCAGCGCCTGTCCGGCATTGCGCAGCAGGACCTCCAGCAGCGCGAATTCGGTTCGGCTGAGCTCGATGACGTGTCCGCCGCGGCGCACCGTATGGGCGGTGGTGTCCATGACCAGATCGGCGCAGCACAGCACCGCACCGTCCGCGGGCTGGGTGCGCCGCACCAGCGCCCGCACCCGCGCCAGCAACTCCTCCAGATCGAAGGGTTTGACCAGGTAGTCGTCGGCGCCGGCATCCAGTCCGGCAATGCGGTCGGCGACGGCGTCGCGGGCGGTGAGCATGAGGATCGGGGTGCGGTCGCCACGCGCCCGTAGCGTGCGGCAGGCGGTCAGGCCGTCCAGGAACGGCATGACCATGTCCAGCACCACCACTCCCGGCTGCCAGTCGGCAATCGCAGTGAGAGCGGTCGCGCCATCGCCCACCCCGCGCGTGTCGTAGCCCTCCGCGGCCAGGGCCCGCACCAGGGCGTCGCGCACCGCGGCCTCGTCGTCCACCACCAGCACCCGCATGCCACGGCATCATACGGACGGCCCCGAACTGGGCGTTCTCATCCAACTCTCATCGGAGACCGTGAACGTGGCGGGTATGAGATGGCGGAAACCTCGACGCGTATGGGTACTGCTGATGCTGTCCGGACTGGTCGTGACCGGATCCGCGGCCTGCTCGCGCGTCCCGGAGACGAACGCGCCGCGTGTAGACGGCAATCGGGTGGCTATCACGGTGGCCGGCGGAACGGCCGAGATCGACACGGCCTCGCTGGCCGTCAGCGCCCGGACGGGCGGGCAGCGTGTGGAGCTGTCCGGTCCCGTCACCGGGCTGGGGACGGCGGGCGGCGTGCGGACGGACGGCGAGAGCGCGCAGTGGACCTACCCCGACCGAGGCTG
>NZ_JASCXP010000180.1:0-14025 GCF_030010695.1 Nocardia sp. CC201C | reverse complement strand
CACTCGGTAATCGGGCGCGGCCGGGCGGATGTGAACACCGCGGCGGGAACATGCCCGGCGTGGTCCGGATTCGAACCCGCGCGGGGCCGACAACGTAGTGGAGGACATGAGCGCTGGAGCCGGGACCCGAGGGACCCCGTCGGTCGCACCGTTGCGGGGGCCGCGGCCGGTGCTGTGGCACGCGCTGCGGGCCGGTATGGACTTCGAGGGGTACTTCCGGTGGCGGCGCGGCCGCGACGGAGATCCGTTCGTGGTGGGGTTTCCCGGCTTCGGGACGGCACTGTTCACCGGGACGGCGGCGGGGGCGCGGGAGCTGTTCCGGGCCCCCGCGGACTCGGTCGAACCGCCGCTGCCGAATCCGATCGAGCCGATGGTGGGGACGGGCTCCCTGATATTGACGGCGGGTGCGCGACACCGGCGGGATCGCACCATGCTCGCGCCCGCCTTCCACGGCAGCCGAATTCGCGCCTGGGGCACCGTCATCCAGGATGCGACGGTGGCGGAGCTGACCGGCGAGCGCACCGGTGCGCCATGGCGGGCGGGTGCCCGGGTGGATGCGCGGGCGGCCGCGCGCGCCATCACCCTGCGGGTGGTGCTGGCCGCCGCCCTGGGCGTGCACGATGCTCGCGCGCGCGGTGAATATACGAGCGCGACAACGGAATTCCTGAATGCCTACGGCGGGCCGCTGATGCTGCTGCCCGCGCTGCGGCGCGGCGCGTTCGGTCTGTCGCCGTGGGATCGGTTCATCGCCGCGCGCGAGCGGCTCGACGCCCTGATCGACACCGAGATCGCCGCTCGCCCCGTCGATGCGCCGGGCACGGACGTGCTCGGCACGATTCTCGCCGCCCGGTGCGCGGACGGCGGCCGCCTCGGTGCGGCCGAGGTGCGTGATCAGGTGCGCACCCTGCTGGTGGCCGGGCACGAGACCACGGCGACCGTCCTGGTGTGGGCGCTGTACCGACTGCACCGGCATCCGCCCGTCCTGGCGCGGCTGCGGGCCGAACTGGCCGCACATGCCGGGGCCGAACCCGCCGAGCTGGCGCGGCTGCCGTACTTGGACGCGGTGTGCCAGGAGACGCTGCGACTGCATCCTCCGGTGCCGATCGTGCTGCGCCGATTGCGGGCGGGGTACACGCTGCGCGGCCGGGAACTGGCGGCGGGCGACACCATGGGTCTGGCGGTGCCGCTGCTGCACTCCGATCCCCAGGTGTGGGAGCGACCGGAGCGGTTCCGGCCCGAGCGGTTCCTGGAACGGCGGTACGGCCCGTTCGAGTTCGCGCCCTTCGGGGGCGGGCATCGACGCTGCATCGGCGCCGCGCTGGCGGATTACGAACTGCGCATCGTGCTCGCGACACTGCTGAGCCGGGTGCGGCTGCGGCTGTCGCCGCGGTTCGGCACGGGCCGTGTCCCCATCTCGGTGCCGCACAATATCGCCACCGGCCCGCGGGCGGCCATCACCTTCGATGTGCTCGAATCCGACGGCGATATCGGTGATTTCGATCACACGGAGGTTTGAGATCACATCGGTGGGGTTCGCGCCCGCCACCCGGGACGTGACGGCGAATCGCCGGGGCGAACAGCGTGTCGCCTCACGGTGAGTCGCCCACCATCGTGAGCGTGCCGCGCTTCACACCAGTTGGTCGGTATGCATAACCGCCAGAACGTGATTGGAATGCCGGTGATCGCACGGTAGGAATGAATGCGGGGTTGGGGCCTGCCGCGAGATACCTGCTCGCGCTCTGCGCGCGTGGCGCACATCCGCGCGCGAACCGAAAGACCGGAGAGGACACCGCCTTGCGCACGACCACGTACCGGAGAACGGGACTGCTTGCCCTCGCCGCCACCGCGGCCGCCGGACTGGTGCTCGCCGCCCCCGCACAGGCCGCCCCGCTGTGGCCGGGCGGACCCGACATCCCGGGCGTTCCCTCGGCCGTCATGCCGCAGCCGGAACCCGGTGACACCCCGAACTCACCCAATGCCAAGGCTCCGGTGCCGCCGGCCAACTTCGCCGCGCCGAACATCAGCCCCGGCGACGGTGAGGTGGTGGGCGTCGCCCAGCCGATCATCATCAACTTCAAGGAACCGGTCACCGATCACGAGACCGCCGAGAAGGCCATCCGCATCACCTCCACCAACAAGGTGAGCGGCCACTTCTACTGGTTCGGCGACAAGCAGGTGCGGTGGCGGCCCGAGTCGTTCTGGCCCGCCGGTTCGCGGATCACCGTGGAGGCGGGCGGCACCCACGTCGCCTACGAGATCGGTGACGAGTTCATCGCCACCGCCGACGACAGCACCCACGAGATCACCGTGACCCGCAACGGCGAGGTGGTGCGGGTGATGCCGACCTCGATGGGCAAGCCGGGGCATGAGACCCCGAACGGGACCTACATCACCAGCGAGCGCAATCGCAAGATGATCATGGATTCCTCCACCTACGGGGTGCCGGTCACCGATCCGGAGGGCTACAAGCTCGAGGTCGAGTACGCGGTGCGCATGTCCAACAGCGGCATCTTCGTGCACTCCGCCCCGTGGTCGGTGGCGCAGCAGGGCGTATCGAACGCCTCGCACGGCTGCCTGAACGTCAGCCCCGCCGATGCCAAGTGGTACTTCGAGAACGTGCAGAAGGGCGACCCGGTCATCGTGGTGAACACCCAGGGCGGCACCCTCAACGCGGGCGACGGCTACGGAGACTGGAACTAGCTCCGAGCCCCGCCGCACCACAAGCCTTCTCGTGCGCCCTGCCCCCGACGGGCAGGGCGCACAGTCGCATGCGGGCGGGTTCGCCACCGGGCCACAGCCCCCATTGATACCGGGCCACAGCCCGCATTGATCGAATACGCGGACGGAACATACTGGGCGGCCGTACGATTCGCGCATGCGTGCGGTGCGGAGAGATCTGGATCACATTCCGGCCGAACCGCGCTCGCGCCGACATTTCAGATTCCGGGCATCGGGTGGTAACCGCTCGTTTGCCCGCAGCCGTCAGGCTGCGCCGGTGCGATCGAGGCCCGAGCGAGTACTGCCGCAACCGAAGGTCCGCGGCTGGCGGGGTCGGCCGTGGTCGGACTACGCGCTGTTCGTCGTGCTGGTCGCGCCGAATCTGATCCTGCTGTCGGTCTTCGTGTATCGGCCGCTGCTGGACAATATCCGGCTGTCCTTCTTCGACTGGAACATCTCCGACACCGCCGCCACCTTCATCGGTTTCGACAACTACCGGGAGTGGTGGGGACGCGCCGATTCGTGGGAGGTGGTCACCAATACGGTGATCTTCACCCTCGCCGCGGTGGTCGGCAGCATGGCCCTCGGCCTGGCGCTGGCACTGCTGCTGGACCGGAAGCTGTTCGGCCGCAATGTGGTCCGCTCCGCAGTGTTCGCGCCGTTCGTCATCTCCGGCGCGGCCATCGGCGTCGCCTTCCAGTTCGTCTTCGATCCGGGATTCGGCCTGGTGCAGGACATCCTGCGCAAGGTCGGGCTGCCGGTGCCCGACTTCTACCAGGACCCGAACTGGGCCCTGTTCATGGTGACCGTCACCTACCTGTGGAAGAACCTGGGCTACACCTTCGTCATCTATCTGGCGGCGCTGCAAGGGGTTCGGCAGGATCTCATGGAGGCCGCCGAGATCGACGGTGCGAGCCGCCGGACCACTTTCACCCGCGTGCTCATGCCGCAGCTGCGGCCCACCACCTTCTTCCTGTCCATCACCGTGCTGCTCAACTCGCTGCAGGTGTTCGACATCATCTACACGATGACCCGCGGCGGGCCGCTGGGCACCGGCACCACCACCATGGTGGTCCAGGTCTACCGCGAATCCTTCGTCAACTTCCGTGCCGGATACGGCGCGACCGTGGCCACCATCATGTTCGTGGTGCTGCTGATCGTGACGCTGGTCCAGGTGCGCATCATGGATCGGGACGAGCGATGAAGCGGCTCGGCAGCACAGGGCGGGCCATCGACAGAGCGCGGTGGGCAACGATTTTCGGCTATTGCGCCATGGCGTGCGTGCTGATCGTCATCGGGGTGCCGCTGCTGTGGATTCTGATCACCTCGTTCAAGGACCGCGGCGATATCTACGTGCAACCCGCCGTGTACTGGCCGACCACCTGGCATCCGGAGAACTACTCCTACGCCACCACCACGCTGCCCTTCTGGACCTTCCTGAAGAACTCGATCATCGTGACCGCCGTGGTGTCGGCGGTGAAGTTCGCGCTCGGCGTCTTCAGCGCGTACGGGCTGGTGTTCCTGCGCTTCCCGGGCAAGAACGTGGTCTTCCTGGTGATCATCGCGGCGCTCATGGTGCCCAACCAGATCACCGTCATCTCCAACTACGCGCTGGTCTCCCAGCTGGGTTGGCGAAACACCCTGACCGGCATCATGGTTCCGCTGTTCGGAGTCGCCTTCGGCACCTTCCTCATGCGCAACCACTTCCTGTCGCTGCCCGGCGAGATCATCGAGGCGGCACGCATGGACGGCGCGGGCTGGTGGCGGCTGCTGACCCGAGTGGTGCTGCCCATGTCCGGGCCGACCATGGTGGCCTTCGCGGTGATCACACTGGTCAACGAGTGGAACGAATACCTGTGGCCGTTCCTCATGGCCGACGGTCCCGAGGTGGCCACGCTGCCGGTGGGCCTCACGCTGCTGCAGAACACCGAGAACCCCAGCGTCACCAACTGGGGTCCGGTCATGGCCGGAACGGTCATGACCATGCTGCCGATCCTCGTCATCTTCCTCGCCCTGCAACGTCACATGATCAAGGGCCTCACCTCCGGTGCGGTCAAAGGCTGAGTTCCACAAGGAGATTCCCGTGTCCGATCCACGTTTGCCGTCCCTGTCGCGGCGCGGCTTCCTCGGCCTGGCCGGTGCCACCGCGGCCGGTCTCGCCCTGACCGCGTGTGCGGGCACCGGAGGCGGCGGCTCCCAGGGCGGTGACCCCAACCAGCTCACCTTCTGGTCCAACCACCCGGGCACCTCCAAGGATCTGGAGGCCGATCTGATCGGCCGCTTCCAGCAGCAGTTCCCGGAGATCACCGTGAACCTGGTCGACGCGGGCAAGAACTACGAGGAGGTGTCGCAGAAGTTCAATGCGGCGCTGTCCGGCGGTGAACTGCCCGATATCGTGGTGCTTTCCGATGTCTGGTGGTTCAACTACGCCCTGAACGGCACCATCGAACCGCTGGACCACCTCTTCGCCGACGCCGGGGTGGACTCCTCGGACTACGTCACCTCGCTGCTCGAGGACTACAGGTTCGACGGCAAGTACTGGGCGCTGCCGTACGCCCGCTCGACCCCGCTGTTCTATTACAACAAGGACGTCTGGGCGCAGGCCGGACTGCCGGACCGGGGCCCGGAGACCTGGCAGGAGTTCGACGAGTGGGGTCCGAAGCTCCAGGAGGTCGTCGGTGAGGGCAAGCTCGCGCACGGCTGGGGCAATGCCACCGACTATCTCGCGTGGACCTTCCAGGGGCCGAACTGGACCTTCGGCGGTGCGTACTCCGACGAGTGGCAGCTCACCTTCAACGAACCGGATTCGCTGACCGCCGGAAACTTCCTGCGCGACATGATCTACGCCAAGAAGTACGCGGGGGTCCGCAAGCAGATCGCTCCCGACTTCAGCGCGGGTCTGATCGCCTCCACGCTGGCCTCCACCGGCAGCCTGAGCAGCATCGTCAAGGACTCGAAGTTCGAGCTGGGCACGGCGTTCCTGCCGCATCCGAACGGCCCCGGCTGCACCACCGGCGGTGCGGGGCTGGCGATTCCGTCGCGCATCTCCGATGAGCGGAAGGTGAACGCGCTCAAGTTCATCAACTTCCTCACCGGCACCGAGGGCACGGTCGCCTTCTCTCAGGGCACCGGATACATGCCGGTGCGCAAGTCCGCCCTCGCGGATCCGAGCGAGCAGCGGTACCTGGCGCAGAACCCGCACGCCAAGACCGCGATCGACCAGCTGCCGCTGACCAGGTCGCAGGATTACGCACGGGTGTTCCTGCCCGGCGCCGACCAGATCATCGGCGCGGGTTTCGAGAAGATCTGCCTGCAGAACGCCGACGTCACCACCACCTACGCCGACGTCACCAACCAGCTGCAAGCCATCCTCGACCGGCAGATCCTGCCGAAACTGCCCAAGTAACACTCTCTTTCGGAAGAAGGTCCGGCCACTATGGCGACTGTGCGGTTCGACGGTGTGAGCCACCGGTACCCGGGAGCACCCCACCCGGCGGTCGAGGAATTGGTACTCGATATCGCCGACGGGGAATTCCTGGTGCTGGTGGGGCCGTCCGGCTGTGGGAAATCCACCAGTCTGCGCATGCTGGCCGGACTCGAATCCGTGGAGAGCGGGCGGATTCTCATCGGCGACCGGGATGTGACGGCACTGCCGCCGCGTGCCCGCGATGTCGCCATGGTGTTCCAGAGCTACGCGCTCTACCCGAATATGACCGTGGCCGAGAACATGGGCTTCGCACTGCGCAATGCGGGAATGAGCAAGGCAGACACCAGGGCTCGGGTGGCGGAGGCCGCGGCCATGCTGGAGCTGGAACCGCTGCTGGACCGCAAGCCCGCGCGGCTGTCCGGCGGTCAGCGCCAGCGCGTCGCCATGGGGCGCGCCATCGTGCGGCGGCCCCAGGTGTTCTGCATGGACGAGCCGCTGTCCAATCTGGACGCCAAGCTGCGGGTGAGCACCCGCTCCCAGATCGCCGCGCTGCAACAGCGTTTGGGCACCACGACCGTGTACGTCACCCACGACCAGGTCGAGGCCATGACCATGGGGCACCGGGTGGCGGTGCTGCGTGACGGCGTCCTGCAGCAGGTGGCCGCACCGCGCGAACTGTACGACGATCCGGTCAACACCTTCGTGGCCGGATTCATCGGCTCACCGGGGATGAATCTGCTCACCGCGCCGATTCGTGACGGCCACGCGGTGCTGAACGGACTCTCGATCCCGGTGCCGCGCAAGGCGATCACCGGTAAGCGGATCGTGGTGGGTATCCGGCCCGAGTCCTGGGAGGTCACCACCGATCCGGCCAACGCGTTGGCCGTGGAGGTGGAACTGCTCGAGGAACTCGGCGCCGAATCCTTCCTCTACTCCCACGGCGTCACCGACGAATGGTCCAGCCGCTCGGGCAAGGTCGTGGCGCGGGTGGACCGCCACTTCCAGGTGACCCTGGGTGACCGCCTCCGGCTGACGCCGAAGCCGGACGAGGTGTTCTTCTTCGACGCCGAGACCGAGGCGCGTCTGCGCTAGGACCGGGCTTACCAGATCTTCACGCGCTGTGCGGGTTCCAGGTAGAGGGCATCGCCCGGCTCGACGCCGAAGGCTTCGTGGAAGCTGTCGAGATTGCGGATGACGCCATTGCAGCGGAACTCCGGCGGCGAATGCGGATCCACCGCGAGGCGGCGGATCGCCTCCTCGGGGCGCGCCTTGGTGCGCCACACCTGCGCCCAGCCGAAAAACACCCGCTGCAACCCGGTGAGCCCGTCGATGACCGGCGGCTCCGTGCCCTCGAGCGAAATCTTGTACGCCTCCAGGGCGATCGAGAGACCACCCAGATCGCCGATGTTCTCGCCGATGGTGAACTCGCCGTTGACCTTGTGCTCGTCGGAGAGGTCCTTGGGGGAGAGGGCGTTGTACTGGTCGATCAACGCCTTGGTGCGCTTGCCGAATTCGGTGCGATCCGATTCGGTCCACCAGTCGACCATATTGCCGTCGCCGTCGTACTTGGAACCCTGATCGTCGAAGCCGTGGCCGATCTCGTGGCCGATGACCGCGCCGATGCCGCCGTAGTTGGCGGCGTCGTCGGCGTTCATGTCGAAGAACGGCGGCTGGAGAATGGCCGCCGGGAAGACGATCTCGTTCATGCCCGGGTTGTAGTAGGCGTTCACGGTTTGCGGGGTCATGAACCATTCGCCGCGGTCCACCGGGCCACCGAGCTTGTTCAGGTCGCGGTCGTGTTCGGCGGCGTAGCCGCGGCGGAAGTTGCCCACCAGGTCGGTCGGGTCGATGGCGACGGCCGAGTAGTCACGCCAGGTGTCCGGATAACCGATCTTGGGGGTGAACTTCTCCAGCTTGGCCAGCGCGGCCTCGCGGGTCTCGGGACTCATCCAGTCCAGCTGGGCGATATTGCGGCGGTACGCCTCCTGGAGGTTGCCGACCAACTCCACCATGCGGGCCTTGGCCTCGGGCGGGAAGTGCTCGGCCACATAGAGTTTGCCGACCGCCTCGCCCAGCAGCTCCTGCACCAGCGAGACGCCGCGCTTCCAGCGCTCGCGGTTCTCCTGCGCGCCGGTGAGGGTGCGGCCGTAGAAATCGAAGCTCTCCTCGACCAGATCGGCGGTCAGGTAGGCGGCACGGCCCTTCAGCACCCGCCAGGTCGCCCACGCCTGCCAGTCGGCCAGCGGCTCGGAGGCCCACAGCCGGGCGAAGGTGCGCACGAAATCCGGCTGGCGCACCACGATTTCGGCGAACAGTTCCGGGCCCGAGCGGTCCAGGCCCTCGGCCAGCGCGGACGTCCATGCCGCCCAGTCGAATTCCGGATGCTCGGCGGCGAGGGCGTCGAAGGTGGTGAGGTTGTAGGACAGTTCGGCATCGCGGCGGCGCACCACATCCCAGTGCCCGGCGGCCAGCTTCCGCTCCAGCTCGAACACCCTGTCGGCGTCGACCTCCAGGCCCGCCAGCTCGAACATGCGGCGGATATGGGCGACATACTTGTCGCGGATCTCCGCGTATTCGTCCTGGCGGTAGTAGGACTCGTCGGGCAGGCCGATCCCGGACTGGGTGGCGTGCACCAGGTAGCGGGTCGAATCCTTGTCGTCGGTGTCGACGTAGTACGCCAGCGCGCCACCCACTCCGGTGCGCTGCAGTCGACCGAGCAGGGCCGCGAACTCACCTCGGTCGGTGACCGCGCGCACGGCCTCGAGTTCCTCGGCGATCGGGGTCAGTCCCGCGGCGGCCACGGCCGTCTCGTCCATGAACGACGAGTACAGGTCGCCGATCTTGCGCTCCTCGGTGCCCGGTTCGGCATTCGAGGCCGCGGCGTTCTGGATGATCCGCTGCACATCCAGCTCGGCCTGGTCGTAGAGGGTGCGGAAGGCGCCGTCCACCGCCCGGTCGGCCGGTATCTCGTAACTGTCCAGCCATTGGCCGTTGACATGTGCGAACAGGTCGTCCTGCACCCGCACGCTCGCGTCGACATGGGAAAGATCGATACCGGAGGGAGCCTGCTGCGTAGTCACGATCTCCAGTATGCTCGTCCGCCTCTCCGCGTATTCAGCGCACGGCTTGAGAGCCGCCTTCCGTCATGCATGCGTGCCTGCGTCGGGAGCCGACGCGATTGCGGACGTACCCGGTGAGTTACCCCGGTCGCTACGAAATCAGTTGTCGGGTTGGCACACGATCGAACTCGTGGTCTTGGGCTCCGGCGGTGAATGCCGCCCATTCGCCGGGGGTGTAGACGAGGGTGATCTCGCCGTCGGTGAGGGTGGTCGAGCCGTCCGCAGCGGTGTGGTGGGTGAGGGTCGAGGGAGCGGACGGCCGACCGGTCACCGCGGCGAGGAAGCGCATCCATTCGGTCGCGGTGACGGTGATGATGGGCTCGTCGGCGAGGCGGTGCGCCGGATCGCGGCGGTACTTGCTGTCACGAATGAGCACCGCAGCACCGTCGAAACGGACCTCGACGCATTGATTGCCGTTGTTGGTTCGAGACGATGTGAACCATCCGGTGGATTCCGGATGAAGCCTCGCTGTGGTGGACATGGGCTGCATTTTACGGTACGAAATGCTCTCATTCCCCTTTCGCATAAATTCTGATCATCTCCAAAGATTCTGCGCGATCGAGAGATTGGTCGAGTGCACGCACATAGGCGAACGACAGATCCCGCACCTGGTCGGGATCGTCCACCGCACCTCCGAACACCGCGCTCTCGACCCAGCCGAAAGTGGGCAGGGCCGCGGCGGTGAAATCGAGCAGATGGAAACTCGAGCCGCCCAGCACCGCACCCGCCGTTGCGGTGAACGGAATGACCCGCACGGTCACCGCGTCACTGTCGTCCAGCAGCCGGGCCAGATGTTCGAGCTGGCCGCGCAGCACCTTCGGACCGCCGATCTGCTGACGCAGCGTTGCCTCGCCGACCACCGCGGTGACCTCCGGCCGGTCGTCATCGAACAACCGCTGCTGGCGGCGCATCCGCACGGCAACCAGCTGTTCCACCTGCACCGGACGAATCATGACGTCGGCGCTGATCAGGGCCCGGGCGTACTCCTCGGTTTGCAGCAGGCCCGGAATCACCAGGCTGTCGTAGCTGCGGATGGCCTCCGCGCCGTACTCCATGCCGTAGTAGCGCTGCAGTTCGGTGCCGATCAGGGCCGAGGACTTGGCCCACCAGCCGCGCTCCTTGCTGGCGGCCAGCAAGGCCAGCAGTTCCTCGCGTTCCTCACCCTCCACCTCGAGCAGCTCCAGTACCGGGCCGATGGTATTGACGGTGAGGACGCGGCGGCCCTTCTCCACGTGGGACCAGTTGGCCGGGGTGAAGCCGACCCGCTTGGCGAAGGTGGCGGAATCGAACCCGTGCTGCTCGCGTAGTTCCCGCAGACGCAGGACCAGTTCCCAGCGGGCGACGGTCGGAGAGACGGGTGCCATGACTGCCGATGCTACGCCTGGCAACTCCCCAGCGTGTGACTATTGTCATTTCGATTGCCGGGGGTTACGGTCTGATAACCCATCCCGACGAGTGGTCCGCACCGAGACGAGTTCGCCCATGAGCACGCTCGACCCCACCTTCCATACGGACACCCAGGACGCCTTCGCCCGCTGCCGGGGCTATCGCGCCGAGCACGGTCTCTACGGCGTCGTCGACCCCGGCCTGGGCCGGATCATGCTGGAGGTCGGCGCGGTCGGAGCCGTCACCATGCCCGCCGAGCTGGGGCATCGTGTCCGCGCTCGACTGCGCGCCCGCTGCGGGCCGGTCATCGCGCATCCGCGCTCGGCCCGCTGGACCTTCCTCACCGGCCCCACCGACAACTCGTATCTGGATATGACGCTGGTGGCCGACCTGTTCCGGGACTGCGCGAGCGTGGCGCTGCCCGGCAGCCGCATCGTACTGCCCTCACCCGCCGACGAGCGCGGCGGCTACCGCCGCTGGATCTGTCCGCCGGAAGGGGACTTCCGGCCCGAACTGGCGGAGGTGCTCGACGCGATGCGGGCCTGCCGCATCACCCACACCGACCGCGAGGGTTCGGCCTGACCGTCAGCGGGTCGGCTCCGGGGTGATGGTGATGCCGAACCGGTCGTCGAGATTCTGCTCGAAGTCCCGCTGGCACTGCTCGATCTTGGCCTGATCATTGCCCGCGGCATTCATGCAGTCGAGGAAGTTGTCGAAGCCCGCCTCCTTGGCGACGCCCCAGAAGAACAGACCCACGACCAGGGAGACAACCACGCCGATCAGGCCGAGGACGATACCGGTGACGGCCATTCCGGTGCCGCCGGACTTCTTGCTCAGCAGGGCGATGAGGCCGAAGATCACGGCCAACGGGCCGAAGAGGAAACCGAGCAGGATGAAACCCGTCGGAATGGCGATGATGCCGAGCACCAGCGCGGTAATGGCCAGGCCCTTGCCCTTCGAGGGCTCCTGCCAGTACTGCTGGCCGGGCTGCTCGGGATAGCCGGGCTGGGGCTGATAGCCGCCCGGCGGCGGATAGTCACCAGGGGGCGGGTATTGGCCGGGCGGCGGATACTGCGACATGGTGGCATCCTTCCATCGGTGCTCGCTCCCGGTATCGCGCGGCCGCGCGGAAACCGTTAACGCAGGTGACGCACACCGCCCATGGTATTGGCGCGACCGCGCCGACGACGGTTACTGCCCGCCGAGCCGCGCGTGCATTTCCCAGACCAGCACCTCAGCGGGCATATTCGCGGTGATGCGCTGACCGCCGCTGCGTGTCATGCGCACGGCGTCACCCTCGTAGAGGGTGCCGACGCCCTCCACCTCCACCTCGCCCCGCGCCACGAAGACATGCAGGTACGGGGCCTCCGGGAGACGCACCTCGGTGCTCGGTTCGGCCACCGTGCCGGGTTCGGTCATCCGCGCGACATGCAGCGCGGAATGACTGCTGGCGATGGCGATGGCGGTGCGGTCGCGGTAGCACGGCAGTCCGGAGGCCACGGTCACCAGGCCGCCGCCCGCCAATTCGTCGTCGATCTCCAACTGCTGATAGCCCGGTTCGATGCCGGGTTCGTCGGGCACCACCCACATCTGGACGAAGTGCACCGGCTCCTCGTGTTCGGCGGCATTGCTGATCCGCCACGCATCGTTCTTCTCCGAATGCAGGATGCCGGTCCCCGCACTCATGCGCTGGGCCAGGCCGGGATAGATGACGCCGGCGTGACCGAGCGAATCCTGATGCACCAGGCTACCGCTCAACACCCAGGTCACGATCTCCATATCCCGGTGCGGGTGGGTGTCGAAACCCTCGCCGGGCAGCACGATGTCCTCGTTGTTGACCAGGAGCAGGCCGTGGTGGGTGTTGTCCGGATCGTAGTGTTCGCCGAAGGAGAAGGAATGCTTCGAATCCAGCCACGCCACACGCGTTTTCATGCGGTCGCCGCCCCGATGGACATCGATGTGTGGTGTCGTGAGCGTGGACACCGCCGTCTCCTCTCACCGGCGAGCACCGATCGACTTCCAGGGTAGAAGCCCGTTCGGAACCCCTGCCTGAATTCCCGGTAAATTCTATCGTGCGGGCAGCAATCATCCGCACGGCCCCGACCAGGCATTACCGAACGGCGCATCCGGCCAGCGAATTGTCGCCCGGCGGGCGCGCCGGAAAGCCGCCCGCCGTGCCGCGCCGGGGCGGCGACCGTAACATGATGTGCCGCAAGCAGAACCGGAGGGAGGGGGACGGATGAGACCTGAGGTACTCGCGGGTATCGAACGCGAACTCCGGCAGCAGGCGGGCAGCGAGGGCATCACCCATTTCGTGGTCGGCGTCGCTGTGTTCCGCAATGGCAAACTACTGGTCGTACGGCGTGTCGCCGATGACTGGCACGGTGGAATGTATGAACTGCCGGGCGGCGGCGTGGAATCCGGGGAAACGTTCGCCGAATGCGTGGAACGCGAACTTTTCGAGGAAACCGGACTTCGCCTGGTACGAATCACCGACGTACTCGGCGGATTCGACTACGCCACCCGCACGAAATCCCGCGTCCGCAAATACAGCTTCGTGGTGGAAGCCGAATACGGTGAGATCGCACTCGATCCGAGCGAACACGATCAATACCAGTGGGTCGACGCCGACGGACTGGACAACCTGCCGATGGCCCCCGATATGCGCGCCGCCGTCTACGCCCTCGTGACCACGCATCCCGCCCGGTGAACGTCCCGGCAACGGGGCGAGGATTCGGATCGGGGCAGGGTTTCGGCGCACTCGCGCGCACGGTCCGCGCGGCGCTGCGCGGCAACCCGGGGGTACTGCGACTGGCGGTCGTCCGACTGGCCGGTCCGTTCGGCGACGGCATGTTCCAGGCGGCGCTGTCGGGGGCGATCCTGTTCAATCCGGAACGGCAGACCGATCCGGCGGATATCGCTGCCGGATTCGCGGCCCTGCTGCTGCCGTACTCGATCATCGGCCCCTATGCGGGCGCGCTGCTGGACCGCTGGGACCGGCGCACCGTCCTGCTGCTGGCCAATGTGCTGCGGGCCGGGCTGATCGCGGTGACGGCCGCGCTGCTGGCGGGCGGGATCGCCGCCACGCCGCTGCTGCTGTTCGCGCTCGCCGTGGTCGGCATCGGGCGGTTCGTGGGCGCGGGCTGCGCGGCGGCGCTGCCCAAGGTGCTGGAACAGCGCTGGCTGGTGCCGATGAACTCGATCATGGCGACGACAGCGGCCGGCTGCGCCATCGTGGGCGCGAGTCTCGGCTTCGGGGTCATCGGACTGATCGGGCCGGGTGACACCGGATCGGCGGTCGCGGTCGCGGGCAGTGCCGTCGGATCGGTGCTCGGCGTCGCCGCGGCGGCCGGATTCCGGGGCCGAATACTCGGA
>NZ_JASCXP010000179.1:0-14033 GCF_030010695.1 Nocardia sp. CC201C | reverse complement strand
GTTGGGTGGTCGTCGTGTAGGGCTCGTTCGCAGCGCAGCGCGAGGTCGCGGCGGTCGGTGCCGGGCGGTTCCAGCGGCTGCAACACCACCTCGGCCACGACACCCCGGGAGCGCAGCACCCGGCGAATGGAATCCATCAGGGTGTCGGTGCCGACGAAACCCGGAACCGTGGAGAGTTCACCCGCGCGGTCCAGATAGCGCACGCGGATCGGCTGCACGGGCACCTCGGCGTCGATGGCCGCCTGGAACAGCGCGGGGCGCATGCGACCGCGCCCGCGCCCGCACCAGGTGGTGCCCTCGGGGAAAACTCCCACGCGCTCACCAGATTTCAGACGCTCCACCATGGTCGTCACCACGGCGGGCAGGGTGCGTAGATGCTCGCGCTCGATGGGGATGACGCGCACCAGGCGGGCCACGTCGCCGAGCAGCGGCCAGTTCACCAGATCGGCGCGGGCCACGAAACTCATGGGCTGCACGGCGCTCAGCACCACGATATCGGTCCAGCCCACATGGTCGGCGACCACCAGTAGCCCGCGGCCGACGTGGCCGTCCTCGATCCGGGTCACGGTGTCGGTGCGCGATGTCCCGTCGCCGTTCGCGGCACCCACCGGTTCGTCGCCGCGCCGGTCTACGACACGGACCCGAATCCCGCAGCACGACAGCAGGGTTCGCGCGTAACCGCGCTGCATGGCGGGCCGCCAACGACGCGGCGTGGCCAGATAGGCGGCCGGGAAGGTGGACAGCACGGCCGCGAAGGACAGGATGCGTCCGGCGACCCGCAGGGTTCCGGACTCAACGGCGGACTCGACGCAGTCGGGACCGCAGGGGCTCGACGGCATCCAGGCGTGCACGGGCGCGGCGGGCGGGCACGACAGCGGTGCCGAACCCGGGGACAGGAAGGCGGGCATCATGGCGGCTCACCGGGCATCGAACGTGGCCGCGGCGCTGCGCAACCGATCCAGGTAACGGGTGTTCACGGTGGCGAAGCCGAGCAGCGCCACGAAGTCGGCGACACCGAAATCGGGGTCGTGGGCGGGCTCGCCGCAGATCTGCGCGCCCAGGCGCAGATAGCCGTTGAGCAGCGGCGGCACCTTCGCGCGGGCGGGCGGTTCCAGCTCGTCGAGGGTGCGGCCGTCCACCTCCACCGGGCGGTACGGGTGCACGAAACGCTCCGGCGTCACCGCGTGGCGGGCGAGCAGCATGTCCCGCACCCCGCGCACGTTCACGCCGGGCTCGTCCTCGGGTGTCAGCCGCATGGGCACCGAGACGCAGCCCATCACCCAGTCGTAGCCGGTGATCTCGATGTAGTGCAGGATGCCCGCCCACATGAGGCTGAGCACCGAACCGTTGCGGTGTTCGGGCACCACGCAGGCGCGGCCCATCTCGACGATGCGCTGCCCTTCCGGATCCAGGCCGGTGAGGTCGAATTCGGTGGCGGTGTAGTAGCCGCCCGCGGCGGACACTTTGTGCGGCGGCAGCATCCGGTAGCAGCCGACGAACTCGTCGCTGTGGTTGTCGCGGACCAGCAGGTGATCGCAGTGCTCGTCGAAGCGGTCGTGGTCGCGACCGGTGCCGTCGTCGGCGATGGTGAATCCGGGCTCACCCGCGAACACCCGGTAGCGCAGCCGCTGGGCCACCTCACGATGGGCGGCATCGGATTCGACGACCAGGGAGTACCGGGCACGGCCCTGGGAGCGAATCGGTTCCGGGGTGGAACAGGGGGCGGCGGAGAGCAGGGCTGGATTCGACGCTGCCTTGGGGGTCATAACGATGATCAAGCCAGGCGCACACTGCGCCGGGGCAACCTCGGGATGGCGAGCCGATGCCGGTCGAGTGAACGTGATCTGGACCGCACACGGAGTTCATCCGACGGTCGCCGACCGTTCCCCACCAGGACGAATACTGGTTTCCGAGGCGGCTTTCCGCTGACGGTGAGGATGCGGAGCCTCGACGCGAAGTGCGCGAGAAGTGACAGCCTACGTCACCGCGACCGCGGCCGGTCGGCCACCCCCGCGCGGTTCCCGCACGACAGCGGCATGGTGATCCCAATGCCTGGCCCGGGTCCCAGCTCCCAGGTCCCGGGTCCCGGACCGGGCGGCTAACGACGACCGCCCGGCGAGTACGCCGGGCGGTGCGGTATGCCGCGAAACGGTGCCGGAATCCCGCGAAACGGTGCCGGATGCCCGCGAAGCGGTGCGATGCGGATCAGGCCGCGCGACGTTGCTCGGTGATCTCCGGCGCGGCGGGCTTTTCCACCTCGTCGAAGCCGGGCCGCCCGGTGCCGATGAAGGCCACCAGCCAGGAGAACACGGCGGCGAACCGGTTGCGGAAGCCGACCAGGTAGAACAGGTGCACCGCCAGCCAGGCGACCCAGGCCACGGTACCGGTGAACTTGATCTTGTCGTTGACCTTGGTGACCGCGCTGAATCGGCTGATCACCGCCATGCTGCCCTTGTCCCAGTACACGAACGGGGTCGCGACCTGCTTCTTGTGGCGGATGATGTCGGCGACGTGGCGACCCTCCTGCATGGCCACCGGCGACTGGCCCGGGTAGCCGTTGAGCGAGGTCATATCGCCGATGGCGTAGATGTCGGCGTGTCCGCCCACGGTGAGGTCGGGATTGACCAATAGTCGTCCGGCACGGTCGGTTTCGCAGCCGGTGGCCTCGGCCAGCAGGCGCGCGAACCCACCCGCCTGCACACCGGCAGACCACACCACGGTCTCGGCGGCGATACCGCGCTCCACGCCGTCCTTGCTCTTGACGGTCACCTTGCCGAGTTCGATATCGGTCACGAAGGTGTCCAGCAGCACCTCGACGCCGCTGTCGGTGAGCGAGCGCTTCGCGTACTCCGACAGAGTGCCGCCGAAGGGCGGCAGCACCGCACCGGCGCCCTCGACCAGGGTGACCGACACCTCCTGGTGGTAGTGCCGCTTCGACAGCTCCTTCAGCTGCCCCGCGACCTCGACGCCGGTCGCGCCCGCGCCCACCACCACGAAGCTCAACAGGCGCTCACGGGTGGCCGGATCGGCGTTCTCGGCCATCGCGAAGACGTGCTCGATCTGGGCGCGCAGGCGCTTGGCATCGTCGATGGTCTTGAGCGAGAAGGTCTTGTCGGCGAAATCGTCACGGCCGAAGTAGGACTGGCTGGCACCGGTCGCCGCGATGAGCTTGTTGTAGCGGATGCGCCGCAGGCCCTCGGGCGTCTCGTAGGTGAGGACGGCGTCCTCGGCGTCGATTCCGACGACCGTGCCCAGCCGGGCCTCACCGTGCTTGTGGTGACGAATGATGTTCTTGATGGGCGGCGCGATCTCATCGGAGGCCAGCACACCCGTCGCTACCTGGTAGAGCAGCGGCTGGAACAGATGCTCCGGAGTGGCCGAGATGAGAACGTAATCGATCCCCGACTTGTTCAACTGCTTGGCGGCGGCCAAGCCACCGAAGCCCGATCCGACGATGACGACATCAGTGGCTTCGATCCCCGAATCCAAGTACTGCATGACAGCTCCCTTCTGTCATGACTAACCGTGATTCGGAACGTGATTGTTCCAGGGGTCAGGGCGCATAATGTAGATGACTCTTATCTAGGTTGATCATGAATGGAGATCATCGAGTGGAGCTGCGACAGCTGGCGTACTTCGTCGCCGTCTGCGAGGAGCTGAGTTTCAGTCGCGCGGCGACGCGCTGCTTCATCTCCCAGTCGGCCATCAGCCACCAGATCGCTCGACTCGAGCGTGACCTCGGCGTGACCCTCTTCGAACGCTCGACCCGCTCGGTGGTGCCCACCGACGCGACCACTCGGCTACTTCCTCTTGCAAAACAAATGTTGAGCCTGGAATCGGCCATTCGCGCAGCTGTACGGGCTTCCGGGCCGCGCATTCGCTTGGCGGCGAACATGTCTTTCGCAACAAGATCACTGTCGGCGATCGCGGGAGCACGCGCCGCGCATCCGGGGGCCGAGATCGAGTTCGTCATCAAGCCTTTCCGACAGCGCATCCAGGCGGTGGCGGACGGGGACTGCGATCTCGCGCTCATCCGCGGCAGCGTGGACCAGCCCGGACTGACCGTCGAGAAACTCTGGGTGGAGGATCTGGTCATCGCCACCTCCACCGCTCATCCGCTGGCCGGACGCGAGGACGTCACCTTCGCCGAACTCGGCTCGTACCCGCTGCTGCTGCCGCCGGAATCCGAGCAGGTGCTGCTGCACAATGTGGTGCGCGCCGCCTTCGCCGATCTGCCCGCCGGACCCGCGTACGGGCCGCCCATCCCGCCGGACCACACGGCCACCATGGAACTCATCAATCGCCCCGACGCCTGGACCATCCTGTACGCCGACAGCCAGACCGAGGGCATCGCGACACTGCGGCTGGCGGGGCGGCCGCTGCGGGTGCCGGTCTCGGCGGTGACCCGCAGCGATGTGCGCCGCTCCCCCATCCTGACCACGCTGCTGGCGGCCCTGCACAGCGCGTGACCGCGCCCGGCCGCGTCAGCGGTGGAGTGCCTGAGCCGTGTCAGCGGTGGAGTGGCTGGGCCGCGTCAGCGGTGGAGTGCCCGCGCCACGGCCAGGTGCAGGCGCAGATCGTCCGGCTCCTCGTCCTCGACGGCCCAGACGATCTCCTCCATGGCGCGCAGGAACGCCCAGCCGCGGGCGCGCTCCGGGTCGATGTCCAGGCCCGCCGCCGTGCGCGCGACGGCCTCGCGGGCGTGCGCGGGGGTGGGGTCGCACTGCACTTGGATCATGATCAGGAAGCCCGCGTCGAAGGCGGCCTCGCCCAGATACGCCTTGGGGTCGATGAGCAGCCACGGTTCGCGTTCGGCCGCCACGATATTGCCGAGGTGGGTGTCGCGATTGACCACCAGCAGCGGCCCGTCCGGGACCGCCAGGCGTTCGCACCAGTCCAGTGCCGACCGCCGCAGTCGCGCCGGAATCACCTGCGCCACCTCGGGTTCGGGATCGGTGAACATCTCGACCCATTCCGTCACCATGCCGGTCGCCTCGGGGAGGGGCGGGAAGTGGCCGGGAAGGCCGGTGGGCGTGCGGCGCAGTCGCCGGTACAGCGCGCAGGCCAGCTCGATCTTGTCGACGTGTTCGGGCCTGCCCTCGAGGCTCGGGAATCCGGGCTGCTCCAGCAGCGGAGTGCCGGGGCGGGCCCATTCCAGCAGCATGGCACCGGAATTCGGGTCGAACTCGTGGAGTCGCACCGCTCCGTCACCCCGGTAGCAGTGCAATCCGGCGGCTTCGCCGATGTTCTCCGGGTCGACCACCGGGATCTTGAGCACCGCCGGGCCGCCGTCGGCGCGGCGCACGGGCGCGACCCACGAGTGGGTGCCACCGCCGAAGGCGTCGCCGATCACCTCCAGTTCCCATGCGGCACAGCGCTCTTCGATCACGGCGGGCAGGGCCGCCAACCAGCGCTCACCATGCTCTTCGAAACTCTCACGAATCGTCTCGGCGACGTCCACGGGCAAGGTCACCGCACCAGCCTCGCATCCGGCCGACACGGACCGGCCGATCGGCATACCCTGGCTTCGTGAGCTCCGAGAATCTGCGGGCGTCCGACGCGGACCGCGAGAAGATCGTCAACCGGCTGCGGCTGGCCATGGACGAGGGCCGCCTCAGCCTCCACGAATTCGACGAACGGCTGCAACAGGTCTACGCCGCCAAGACGCACGGCGAACTGGTCCCACTGACCTCGGACCTGCCCGCACAGCGACCCCAACGCGGCACCCGCCCGGCCGATACCGGCATCCCCACCTGGATCAAGATCATGTGGACGCCCTGGGTCTTCGTGAACCTGCTGTGCATGGTGATCTGGCTGGCGACCGGCCTCGGCTACTTCTGGCCCTTCTGGGTAATGGTCCCCTGGGGCCTGGCCCTGCTCATTCCCACCACCATCGGCATCACAACCGCCCGCGACCAGCGCCGCCGCGCCGGATAGGGCGCTCACGGCAACCTCACCGCCGACATCCAGGAAGCCGGGAGCCGCGCTGGCTAGCGTCTGCGTCGAACGATGATTCCGACGACAGGAGCGATCATGGACGACCGCCACGAGCACGACCTGGGGCTGGCACACGACCTGCGGGTGATGGGCAGGCGGCGGGCGCTGCGGTGGTTCGGAGCGGCGGGGGCGGCGGCGGGGGCGGCGCTGCTCACCGGATGCGCGAACGGCGAGACCACCGGCGGCACCACCGAAACCACCGGCACCATGACCACGACGAGCACGCTGGCCGCCGCACCGCAGGAAACCGCCGGACCCTATCCCGGCGACGGGTCGAACGGGCCGAACGTGCTCATCGAATCCGGTGTGGTGCGCCAGGATCTGACCACCAGTTTCGGCGCGTACTCCGGTGTGGCCGAGGGTGTTCCGGTCACGATCGAACTGACTCTGGTCGACCTGGTGGCCAGCGCGCCCGGTGCGGATATGGCCGTCTACCTGTGGCACTGCGATCGCGAGGGTCGGTATTCGCTGTACAGCAGCGGTGTCGAGGAGGAGAACTTCCTGCGCGGCGTGCAGGTCGCCGACGGCGACGGCAGGATCCGGTTCACCTCGATCTTCCCCGCCTGTTACGACGGGCGCTGGCCGCATATCCACTTCGAGGTGTACGACTCGCTCGCCACCGCCGTCGCGGGCTCGAACGCCCGTCTGACCTCCCAGATCGCCTTGCCGCAGGATGCCTGCGAGCAGGTCTACGCCTACGATTCGGCCTACAGCTCCAGCCCGTCCAACCTGTCTCGCGTCTCGCTGTCCTCGGACAATGTCTTCGGTGACGGCTGGGACGCCGAATTGGCCACCGTCACCGGCACGCCCGCGAATGGGATGACGATCGCGCTCACCATCGGCGTCGGCGAGGCATCGGCCACCACCGGCGCAACCGACGCTCGAGGGGGTCCCGACGGGTCGAGGCCGACCGGATAGCCGAATCGCTCGGATGATTCCCGGCGGTACGCACCCGAGCCGTGCCCGATCAGGTTCCGGCGATCGGCGTCTCGTGCACCGAACGCCACAGGTACCGCTGGCCGTCGGTGGTCAGCACGGCGGTCACCCACCGCCGCGTCGTCAGCTCCCCCACCGTGTTCGCGGCGATGAACCGCACCACCACCAACCCCGGCCGCTGCGCGATCTCCCCCACCTCGGACACCTCGATCCGCAAGCCCGGCTGGGCATTGCGCGCCGACCACAGCCCGGACAGCAGCGTCCCCCGATCCACGAGCTGCCCGGTCGTCACCACCGAGGTGAAGCCCTCGTCCAGGGCGGCGGAGATCCGATCGAACACCTTGGGCGGCGCATCACCCCCGAGCCACTCGGCCAGATCCCAGTGCAGGCCCGCGACCACCTCGGACAGATCGAGTCCGATTGCCATATCGCGGTTTTCATCGGCCATCGCCTCGGCCTTCCTACGCCGAGGATCGAATCGACCACGCACCATTCCCCCTGAAAGCACGACTCGCCAAATCAGACCGCTTACGCGACAACTGATTTGGCGAGTAGAGGGTAACTCATCGGGTACCGGCTGACCCGGCCCGCGGGCGGGTCGGCGACACGACACATCACGCCGCCGACCCGCCCACGTGAGACACGGAGAGGTGGACTAGCCCTTGTGGGCCTTGACCGCCTCGGTCAGCTGCGGGGCGACATTGAACAGGTCGCCGACGATGCCGTAATCGCTGATCTCGAAGATCGGGGCCTCTTCGTCCTTGTTGACGGCCACGATGGTCTTCGAGGTCTGCATGCCGGCGCGGTGCTGGATGGCGCCGGAGATGCCGAGGGCGACGTACAGCTGCGGGGAGACCGTCTTACCGGTCTGGCCCACCTGGAACTGGCCCGGGTAGTAGCCGGAGTCGACGGCCGCGCGGGACGCGCCGACGGCGGCACCGAGGGCGTCGGCGAGCGGCTCGACGACCTTGCCGAAGTTGTCGGCCGAACCGACGCCGCGGCCACCGGAGACCACGATGGCGGCCTCGGTGAGCTCCGGACGGTCACCGCCGACGATCGGCTCGCGAGCGGTGACCTTGACGACGCCCTCTTCCTGCGCGGGCACCTCGACGGCGACCTTCTCGCCGGCGCCGTTCTGCGGGGCGGCCTCGATGGCGCCCGGGCGCACCGAGATCACCGGCACGTCGCCGGTGGCCTTGGCGTCGACGGTGAACGCGCCACCGAAGATGGAGTGCACGGCCGAGCCGTCACCGTTCACGGCGATGACGTCGACCAGCAGGCCGGAGCCGATGCGGGCGGCGAGGCGGCCCGACACCTCCTTGCCCTCGGCGGTGGCGGCGACCAGGATCGCGGCCGGCGAGGCGGACTCGGACAGCCCGGCCAGCACGTCGACCTTCGGGGTCACCAGGAAGCCCTCGGCGTCGTCGGACTCGGCGACGTAGATCTTCTCGGCGCCGGCGGCGGCCAGGGCGTCACCCAGCTTGTCGGCGGTGCCGGGGGCGGCGACCACGACGGCGGCCGGGGTGCCCAGCGAGCGGGCCGCGGTGAGGAGTTCGGTGGTGACCTTCTTGGGGGCACCTTCGGCGTGCTCCACGAGCACGAGTACTTCTGCCATTGTCTTTCTCTCCTGAAGTTCGTTGTGCTCGGGGGCTTTAGATGATCTTCTGGCCGACCAGGTAGGTGGCGATCTGGTTGCCGCCCTCACCCTCGTCGACGATCTTCTCGCCCGCCGTGCGCGGCGGCTTCGGGGTCACACCGGTCACCTGGGTGCCGGCGTTCGCAACGCCCACGGTCTCCGGGTCCACGCCCAGGTCGGCCAGGGTGAAGGTCTGTACTTCCTTCTTCTTGGCGGCCATGATGCCCTTGAAGGACGGGAAGCGCGGCTCGTTGATCTTCTCGTTGACCGAGACGATGGCCGGGAGGCTGGCCTCCAGCTTGAACACGCCCTCGTCGGTCTCGCGCTCGCCGGTGACCTTGTCGCCGTCGACGGTCAGCTTGCGCAGGTGGGTCAGCTGCGGCAGACCCAGGTACTCGGCGACGATGGCCGGGACGGCGCCGGCGCGACCATCGGTGGACTCGTTACCGGCGATGACCAGCTCGACACCCTCGATCTGGCCCAGCGCGGCGGCGAGGATGTAGGCGGTCTGCACGGCGTCGGAGCCGTGGATGGCGTCATCGGAGATGTGGATGGCCTTGTCGGCGCCCATGGACAGCGCCTTGCGGATGGCCTCGGTGGCGCGCGCCGGACCCGCGGCCAGGACGGTGACCTCGCCGCCCTGCGCCTCCTTGATCAGCAGCGCCTCCTCGACGGCGCGCTCGTTGATCTCGTCGAGGATGGCGTCGGCGGCCTCGCGGTCGAGGGTGTAGTCACCGTCGGTCAGCTTGCGCTCGGACCAGGTGTCGGGAACCTGCTTGATCAGTACGACGATGTTCGGCATTGGTCTTCGTCGACCTCCTGTTCTGGTGGCACTGGGGTGTGGCGGTCGCACGACTGCCCACATGTGTAGCTCGGCCAGGACATTACCCTACGTTAAGTTACTCGTGGGTAACTTAGGCTGTGATGTTTTGCATGACCCCCCTCCGACGCCGAGTGTGATACAGGCAACCGCTAACGTCGGACGGGTGAGCGATGCCGTGATATCCCCCGAAGATGCATCCCCCGAAGGCCACGCCGATCCCCTGCCGCTGACCGGCGAGCGGACGGTGCCCGGCATCGCCGAGGAGAACTACTGGTTCCGTCGCCACGAAATCGCTTACGCCCGACTGCTGTCGCGCTGCGCCGGAAAGACCGTGCTCGAAGCCGGAAGCGGAGAAGGCTACGGGGCCAACATGATCGCCGATGTGGCCGCGCGTGTCATCGGGCTGGACTATGACGACTCCGCGGTCGCGCACGTGCGGGCCAAATACCCGCGGGTGGAGATGATCCAGGGCAATCTGGCCGACCTGCCGCTCGAAGACGCCTCCGTCGACGTGGTGGTGAACTTCCAGGTCATCGAACACCTGTGGGACCAGGCGCAATTCGTGCGCGAATGCCTGCGGGTGCTGCGGCCCGGCGGCGAACTGCTGATCAGCACCCCCAACCGCATCACCTTCTCCCCGGGGCGCGACACGCCGCTCAATCCTTTCCACACCCGGGAACTCAACGCGGCCGAACTCACCGAACTGCTTGTCGAGGCCGGTTTCCGGGTCGATGTCATGAGCGGCGTATTCCACGGCGCGACGCTGGCCGCGCTGGACCGGAAGTGGGGCGGGTCGATCATCGACGCGCAGATCGAGCGGGCGCTCGCCGGACAGCCGTGGCCAGCCGACCTGGCGGCCGACGTGGCGGCGGTGTCCGTCGACGACTTCGACCTGCTCACCGACGCCGACTCCGATATCGACGCCAGCCTCGACCTGGTCGCCATCGCGGTGAAGCCGTGAGCGGGAAGTCCACGGTTCCGGGCCAGTTCACGCTGGTCCTGCACTCACATCTGCCCTGGCTGGCCCATCACGGGCGGTGGCCGGTCGGCGAGGAGTGGCTGTACCAGTCCTGGGCCGCCTCCTACCTGCCGGTGGCCCAGGTGTTGAGAAACCTTGCCGCCGAAGGCCGTTCGCATCTGCTGAGCCTGGGCATCACGCCGGTGCTGGCGGCGCAGCTGGACGACCCGCACTGCCTGTCCGGCATGCACCACTGGCTGGGCAACTGGCGGCTGCGCGCCGACGAAGCCGCCATGAGTGGGAATACCGCACTCGGCGCGCACGAACACCGGCTCGCCACCGCGGCGCTCGCGGACTTCGAGACGCGCTGGCGGCACGGGGCGTCACCGGTGTGGCGCGAACTCATCGACGCCGACGCCATCGAACTGCTGGGCGGGCCGCTGGCCCATCCCTTCCAGCCGCTGCTGGACCAGCGGCTGCGCGCCTATCAGCTCAGCGAGGGTCTCGCCGACGCGCGGCAGCGCTGGGGGCATACGCCCGCGGGCATCTGGGCTCCCGAATGCGGATTCACCCCCGGCATGGAGCGGGACTACGCGGCGGCCGGGATCTCGCATTTCCTGTGCGACGGACCCGCGCTGCGCGGTGACACCACCCTCGGGCGGCCGGTGTGGGACTCCGACGTGGTGGTGTTCGGCCGCGATCTGCACGTGTCGTACCGCGTGTGGTCGCCGAAGTCCGGCTACCCGGGTCAGCCCTACTACCGTGATTTCCATCACTACGATCACGCCACCGGGCTCAAGCCCGCGCGGGTCACGGGCAAGACCGTGGCCGGGCCGGACAAGGCTCCCTACGATCCGGAACTCGCCGCCGCGGCCGTCGACCGCGACGTGGCGGACTTCGTGGAGACGGTGCGCGAACGCCTGATCGCGGAGTCCGAGCGCATCGGCCGCCCCGCCCTCGTGGTGGCCGCCTTCGACACCGAACTGTTCGGCCACTGGTGGCACGAGGGGCCGCAGTGGCTGGAGAAAGTGCTGCGCGCGCTGCCCGAGGCCGGGGTCACCGTCGGCACCCTCACCGACGCCCGCGACCGTGGTTACGTGGGCGAACGCGTCGAACTGGCCGACTCGTCGTGGGGTTCGGGCAAGGACTGGCGGGTCTGGGCCGGGGATCAGGTGCGCGATCTGGTCGACCTCAACGCCGAGATCGTGCGGCTGGCCCTGGACACCCTGGACAAGATGCGCACCGATCAGGACGGCCTCCGCGATCCGGTTGCCGATCAGCTGCTGCGCGAGGCCATTCTCACCGTCTCCAGCGACTGGGCGTTCATGGTGTCGAAGGATTCGGCCGCCGGATACGCCCGCGACCGCGCCCATCAGCACGCCCACGCCGTCCGCGAGATCGCGGCCGCCGTTTCGGCCGGGCAACTCGCCAAAGCCGGGCAGTTGGCGGCAGGATGGAGCGCGGCCGACGGACTCTTCCCGGCGCTGGACGCGCGCCGACTCGGCCCTGCCGCCCTAGAAGGACATTGATGAAGATCTTGATGGTGTCGTGGGAGTACCCACCCGTCGTCGTCGGCGGGCTGGGCCGCCACGTCCACCACCTGGCCACCGAACTCGCCGCCGCCGGACACGAGGTGGTGGTGCTGGCCCGTCGGCCCATGGGCACCGACGCGAGCACCCACCCCACCCACTCTTTCGTGGAGGACGGCGTCCTGGTGGTGGCGGTGGCCGAGGATCCGCCGTGCTTCGACTTCGGCGAGGACATGCTGGCCTGGACGCTGGCCATGGGGCACGCCATGGTGCGGGCCGGGGTGGCGCTCACCAAGCCCGGCATCGGCGAGGGCTGGGCGCCGGATGTGGTGCACGCCCACGACTGGCTGGTCGCGCATCCGGCCGTCGCGCTGGCCGAGTTCTACGATGTGCCACTGGTTTCCACCATTCACGCCACTGAGGCCGGGCGGCACAGCGGCTGGGTGTCGGGCCGGGTCAACCGGCAGGTGCATTCGGTGGAATGGTGGCTGGCGCACGAATCCGACGCGCTCATCACCTGTTCGGCCTCCATGCGGGAGGAGGTGGAGCGCCTCTACAACCCGGAGCGCACCCCGCTCACCGTCATCCGCAACGGAATCGACGTGGGCGCGTGGACTTTCCGGGAACGCGCACCCCGCTCGGGTCCGCCGCGTCTGCTGTACGTCGGCCGCCTGGAATACGAGAAGGGCGTGCAGGACGCCATCGCCGCCCTGCCCCGCATCCGGAAGGCGCATCCCGGAACGACGTTGACCATCGCCGGGGTCGGCACCCAGTTCGACTGGCTGCGCGAGCGTGCCCGGGCGCACCGGGTGGCCCGCGCCGTCAACTTCGCCGGACGCCTGGACCACACCGATCTGCTGGGCTGGCTGCACAGCGCCGACGCAATCGTGCTGCCCAGCCGCTACGAGCCCTTCGGCATCGTCGCGCTGGAGGCGGCCGCCGCCGGCACCCCGCTGGTGACCTCCACCGCGGGCGGCCTCGGCGAACTGGTGACCGACGGCGTCACCGGCGCGTCCTTCGCTCCCGCCGACGTCAACGGCCTGGTCGACGCGGTGGTCTCCGTTCTGGACGACCAGCTCGCCGCCCAGGACCGCGCCTGGGCCGCCCGCGAACGCCTCACCGCCGACTTCGCCTGGGACGTGGTCGCCGCCGAAACCGCCCTGGTCTACCAGGCCGCCAAACGCCGCGTCCGCACCCCGCTAGCGCGCCCGGCGATCGTGGAACGCCCCCTCCCGGAACGCGATCCGAACCAGCCGTACTGACTCCGGCGGTGCGCGCCGATCGCGCACCACGGGTCATCGTCGCGAATAGGTGAGCCCGATCCCGGCGATGAACAAGGCGAGCCCCACGCCGACAGCCGCGATGAGATTCCCGAAATAGGCGGCCACGCCGATCCCGACGATCAGCGCCACCGCGAACGCGATCCATTCGACCGCCGTCGGCCGTCGATCCGGTATTCGCAACCCCGCACCTCGCTTCCGCTCGGTTTTCGGTCGTCAGTCACTCGACTACCCGGTCCGAGCGGTCCGACACCACATCAGCCATCGACGGCCCCGGCGCGGGCGGCCTCAGCGCACCACACCGGCCGCGCGGGCGGCGGTGAGCCCGCCCCGCTACGTCCTGGCAAGCTCCAACCCGGCCGCCGCCCCTGGATCGAGTTCGGCGTGCGGCACCGGGTTGGCCAGCAGCCAGCGGCGGAAGGATTCGTCGTTGAACTGGTAGTGGCCGCCGCCGGCGCGGAGCAGGCCGGCGCGGTGGGCCCAGTTCAGGAATTCGGTGGGGCGGGCGCTGAACTGGTCGCTGCCGAGTAGGACCAGGCAGGCGCACAGGTAGCGGACGCGGCGGACCACGGTGCTGCCGCCGCCCACCACCAGGGCCGCGACCACGACGGTGAACAGGGCCAGGTGCAGACCCGACCGCTGGGTCACGATCACCCAGCCGAGATAGCCCGCCACCAGCAGGGCCGTGGCGGCGAGCAGCAGCATCCACCCGGTCCGGCCCCACCGGAACAGCCAGCGGTAGTCGGCGGCGGGGGCGAGGAAGCGGCTCTCCAGGACCGGGCCGAGGAAGGCCAGGAGGGCGGCGAGCAGCGCGGCTATCGGCCAGACTCCCGCCACCCCGGCCATGCCGTGGCCGACCAGCAGGATCACCCGG
>NZ_JASCXP010000178.1:0-14128 GCF_030010695.1 Nocardia sp. CC201C | reverse complement strand
CCCCCCCGGCCGCCCCCCCCCCCCCCCCCGCCCCGCTGCCGTGCGGTCGCCTCGATGCGGGCCGCGTCGGGCAGCGAGCGATCGGAGCGTCCGCGCACGGTCGTGCTCGCCGCGAGCAGCCGCACCGCTCGCTCGTCCGCACCCGACCGCAGGGCCAGATCCCCGATGCCGACGAGCACGCGAGCCAGCAGCGGGACGTGTCCGGACGCGGTGGCCGCCCGGTAGGCCGCGTCGTGGTGGGCGCGGGCCGTGTCGAGATCCGTCGCCAGATAGCCGCGCAGCTCGTGGATGACCGCGCTGGTGTGCGGCTGTTCCGCTTCCGCGCCCAGCATGGTCGTCGCGAGGTCGATCTGCCGGTGTGCCCGCTCGGTATCGCCGGTCCACCGCGCGAGTTCCGCTTCGGCCAAAGCCAATTCGGCGCGTGCGATGGGCCACGCGGCCTGTTCCGCCCGCCGCCGCGCCTCGGCCAGCGCGGCCCCGCTCGCGTCCGCATCGCCCAACAGCCAGTACAGCTGCGCCTGCCGCGCCCGCATCCGCACCGTGTCCTCGTACGCGCCGACTTCGGCCACCACCGTGGCCGCCTGTTCGAAAAGCTCGCCGGCGGCAGCGAATTCGCCGCCGGTGGCCAGATGATCGGCCAGCTCGGTCAGCGCGAACGAGATACCCCACCGCTCTCCGATCTCCCGGAACTCGGTCAGCGCGGTCCGCAGGTGGGCACCGGTCTCCGGACCGTCCTGACCGAGGACGACCCGCATCTTGCCCAGCTGTAGCCGAGCCAGCGCCCGCACCCACGGATCCTCGTCGGAGAGCAGCGATTCGAACGCGGGCAGATACTCCTGCGGTCCGTGCAGCAGCCGCTCCAGTACACCGGCGAAACGCAGCGTCGGATGGCCGTCGCGGCGGTCGTGAGCGTATTCGTGCGACTTGCGAATCCATTCCGCCAACTGCTGCTCGCCACTGCGCCCCGAACTCAGGAAGTGGACGGCCAGCCCGTACACGGTGGCGCGGGTCTCGTCGTCCACCTCGCCGGGGGCGTCGGCGGCGGCGGTCACGAATTCGGTGCCCTCGGCCTTGTGCCCGCCGAGCCACCAGTACCACCCCGCGGCGGCCGCGAGCCGCAGCGCCCCGGGACCGTCGTCGGCGGCCAGCGCGGCGCGCATGGCGGCGGCGATATTGTCGTGCTCGAGTGCGAGCACGGTGAGCCACTCCCGTTGTTCGGCACGGCGCAGGTGTGGTTCCGCGGTCGCGGCCAGGTCGGTGCAGTACGCGAGGTGCGCCCGGCGCGCGGATTCGGCGTCGCCGGCTTCGTCGAGCCGATCGCGGGCGTACCGCTTGATCGTGTCGAGCATCCGATAGCGCGGCCCGTTCGCGCGAGCGGCATCGTCGTCGGCGCTGCGCAGCAGCGACTTCTCGACCAGCGCGGTCAGCAGGTCCGGCACCTCCCATGCCTCGACCGCCGGATTCGTCTCGTCGCTCGCGCACACCTGTTCGGCCGCTTCGGAACTCGCGCCGTCGGCGAAGACCGCGAGCCGACGCAGCACGACCCGTTCGCTGTCGGTGAGCAGCTCCCAACTCCAGTCCACCACCGCGCGCAGGGTCCGGTGCTGCGGGATCGCGGTGCGGCTGCCGCCGGTCAACAGCCGGAACCGGTCATCGAGGCGGTCGGCGAGCTGATCCAGGGACATGGTGCGCAGGCGGGCCGCCGCCAGCTCGATCGCCAGCGGTATGCCGTCCAGTGCGCGGCAGACGCGGGCCATGGTCGCCAGGGTCGGCGGATCCGCTGTCATGTCCTGGCGTACGGCGGCGGCGCGATCGCGCAGCAGCCTGACGGCGGGCGCGGATTCGATCTGTGCGGGGTCGGCGTCGGGGGCGGGGGAGAGCAGCGGTTCCACCCGCCGGATCGCCTCACCGGTGATGCCGAGCGGTTCCCGGCTGGTGGCCAGAATCCGCAGGCCCGGACATTCGCCGAGGATCCGGTGCGCGAATCGCGCCGCCGCCTCGATCACGTGCTCACAGTTGTCCAGGATCAACAGTGTTTCCCGGTCGCGGATGGCGGTGATCAGGCGTTCCATCGGTTCGGCGTGGGACGCGCCGCCGAGCAGCGTGTCCCGCAGCCCGAGCGCGGCCAGCGCCGCCTGCGCCACATCGCCGGAGGGGCCGAGCGCCGCCAACTCCACCAGCCAGGCTCCGTCCGGCAGATCGTCGAGCATGGTCCGCGCGGTCTCCTGCGCGAGCCGGGTCTTGCCGGAGCCGCCGGGTCCGGTCAGGGTGGTGAGCCGATATCCCGCGAGAAGCTCACGGACCACGGCGATTTCGGCGTCCTTGCCGACGAAGCTGGTCAGTTCGACCCGCAGATTGGTCCGGCGTTCCTCGTCCCGCGCGCCCACCTCGCCGCGCAACAGGGCGACATGCAGCGCGGACAGTTCCGGCGCGGGGTCCGCGCCCAGTTCGTCGGCGAGGGCCTCCCGGGTGCGCTGGTACACGGTCAGCGCCTCCGCGCCGCGACCGGCCGCCGCCAAGGCCCGCATCAGCGCGGCGGCGAGCCGCTCCCGCAACGGGTGCCGAGCCACCACCTCGGTCAGCTCGGCGACCAGGTCCGCACCCCCGCCCAGGCGGACCTCCGCCTCGTAGCGGTCCTCCAGGGCGGCGAGATGCAGCCCCTCGAATCGCGTGACGACGGCGTCGACCGCACCGCTGTCCACGTCGACGTCCCGCATGGGCGCACCGCGCCACAGCTCCAGTGCCGCACACAGCAGCGGAGCCCGCTGCGGGTCCGTGCCGCCGCGCGCCCGTTCCAGCAACTGCTCGAACCGGAAGGCGTCCACGGACTCCGGCGCCACCGCCAGTCGGTAGCCGCCCGCCTGGACGTCGAGCGCCCCGTCCGGCAGTGCCCGGCGCAGCCGGGAGACCAGCGCCTGCAGCGCGTTCGCCGCGTCCGCGGGCGGCTGTTCACCCCAGATCCAGTCCACCAGTTGGGTTTTGGGAACCGCCCGACCGGGCTCCAGTGCGAGTGCGATGAACAGCGCGCGCAATCGGGAACCCGATATCTGGATCACGTCGCCGTCGTCCGCCCGGATTTCCAGCGGGCCCAGCACTCCGATCTGCACCTCGCTCATTCTGCCGTGACCGGCCGGTGCCTCGCGCGTCGACCTTTCGGTGCCCTCACTACCGGTCGTGAGCTGGACAGATGCGGTGCCAGCGGCGGTATCAGCCGGGTGTCAGGTCGATATCAGCCGGACTCGCGACGGTATTCCATGTGAACAGCACAGTGAGTGCGGCTCCCGAACCACCGGATGCCTCCCGGTTCACCGACCAACCTCCGAAGGTAGAAACCACCATGCCCACATTCCCGACCCAGGAACCGATCACCGTCGCCGCCGAGGTGCTGTCCGGCACCGTCACGGTGATCGCCTCCGACCGCACCGACACCGTCGTCGAGGTCTGCCCGGCCGACCCGTCCAAGAAGGGCGATGTGCGCGCCGCCGCGCACACCACGGTCGACTTTTCCGGCGACACCTTGACCGTGCGTGCCCCGAAGAACTGGCGCACCTACACCCCGTTCGGCGGCAATCCCGCCATCGAGATGACCATCGAGGTCCCCACCGGCTCCCGGCTGTCCGTCACCGCCGCCGTCGGCCGACTCCGGGCCACCGGCGAACTCGGCGACTGCGACCTCGACATCTCCTCCGGCGACATCATCCTGGACCGCGTCCGCGGTGCCGTGACCGCCAAGGCGGCCCAGGGCGACATACGTATCGGCACCGCGGTCCACGGCGTGCTGCGGCTGGAAACCGCCATGGGCGAGCTGGAAGTCGGAATCCAACCGGGCAGCGCCGTGCGGCTGGAGACCACCGCCCCGGTCGGTGCGGTCCGCAACCTCATGGCGCCGGTCGGCGCTGCGCCACACGCCGATGAGGTACAGGTGTACGCGCGAAACCTGTACGGTAACATCATTGTTCGCCACGCCGCTGCGGCGTGAGTCCGACCGCGTCGGTGCCGCCGGGAACCACCGTTGTGCTAGGGATAGGTATGAGAAATTCCAAGATCGCAACGGCGGTAACGGGTCTCGCGGCGGGCATGATGATGCTTGCGATACCGGGAACCGCTGCCGCCGCCGATACGGCGACCGTCACCGGCGGGCACGAGAAGATCACCGTGTCGGCGGAGTCCGACTACCCGTGCTGGAGCGCATACGCCCTGATCGACGGCGAGTTGCAGGCGCCACTGGCCCAAGCCGACAATCCGGAGTTCGTCATCACCGGTGTCGCACCCGGCACCCACGATGTGGTGGTGATCTTGCAGGTCGCCGAGAGCGCGGACTGCCTGGTCAATCCGCGCGGGATCGAGGCATTCAACGGGCAGGTCGAGGTCGCCGCATCCAATCCGATCGTCGACCTCCTCGAATCCGGCAGCAGCTGATCAGCTTCGCGCCCCGGTACCGCCATAGTCCATGCCGTCGTGATCATCACGCGGCGTCGGCATCGTTATGGCTATCGGGCCGGGAGGCCAGCGGGTTCAGCGAGTTCAGCAAGTTCATAGAGGGTCTCGGCGAATACGCGGACCCGCGCGGTGTCGCCGTCGCGCCGCCGGATCGGGCCGTACTCCACCGGCGGCGCATCGGCGATCGGCACGAAGGCGACGCCGGGGCGCGCGTGGAACCGCGCGGCGCGCATGGAGACGGGGGAGCCGCCGCGACCCTTCGCCACCGGGGTCGGCACCTCGTTCCAATAGGCCACCGCCGGGCCGCGCGCGATGGGTCGCCCGGCGGGGGTGCGGTGGGGAAGTGCAGTTTATCGGCCAGGGGCAGGAACGCTTCGATCTCGTGTCGTTCCATCCCGGTGTCCTCGATCGTTGAGTTCAGCTCACCGATCGTATCGGAATTCGGCCTTGTTCGACCTGCTCATCCCGTCGAAGGTTGCTCATGTGCAACTGGAGAACACCCTCTTCGACTACAGCCCCATCACCGAACGTCCGGAGTTCAGCTGGCCGGGCGGTAAGAAGGTCGCCTTCTATGTCGGCCTGAACATCGAGCACTTCCGCATCGACAAGCCCTCCACCAGCATCTGGCCCGGCACCGCGGATCTGGTCCCCGACGCGCTCAACTACGGCTGGCGCGACTACGGTGCCCGCGTCGGTGTCTGGCGCGTGATGGACGCGCTGGACAAGTACGGCATCCGCGCCAGCGCCCTGTTGAATTCCGATGTGGTGGAATACAACCCGCAGATCGTCAAGGCGGGTATGGAGCGGGATTGGGCCTGGCTGGTGCACGGCAAGACCAATTCCGAGGTGACGGCGGGAATGTCGCCCGAGGAGGAGCGTGACTACCTCACGCGCGTCGTCGACGTCATCGCCGGGGCGACCGGTGCGCGCCCGAAAGGCTGGATGGGGCCCGGCCTCACCGAAACCTTCGAAACCCCGCGGATTCTGCGCGATCTCGGTCTGGACTACATCCTCGACTGGACCAATGACGATCAGCCCTATGCGCTGAACGTCCCCGGCATGCTCTCGGTGCCCTACACCCTCGAACTCAACGATCTCGGCATCTTCGCCAAGGCCACCACCGGACCCGAATACGTTCGGATGATCCAGGACCAGTACGACGTCCTGCTGTCCGAATCCGACCGCAGCGCCCGCGTTCTCCCGATCGCCCTGCACCCCTTCGTCATCGGCCAGGCGTTCCGGACGAAGTACCTCGAGCAGGCGCTGGGTTTCCTCGCCGCCCAGCCGGACGTCTGGCTCACCACCGCGGACGAGATCGCCGCCTACTTCCGCGACACGGTGCTGGGACAACACTGAAGTCCACCGCGGCCGGTGAGCACGGTCGCCTGTCCGTGCCCGCGCGGCAACCGATTCCGGAGTGGTCAGGACCCGAAGGAGCCGGTGCTGGGCTTGCCGGGCCCCGGGTCGGGGTCGGTCGGCTGGTCGGCCACGGTGACCACCCTGGTAGTCGACGATCCGGCCACACCACCGCGGCCGGAGAACGTGGCTCCGATGGTGTAGTCGCCCGGTGCGCCCGGGGTCCACACGATCGCGGCCCTGCCGTTCGCGGCGACGGGGATGTCACCGAGGATCTGGTCGCCCGCCTTGAACTGGACGGTGCCGCCCGCCGCCGCGGGCGACACGCTCGCCTCCAGGGTCACGGCCTTGCCGACCTGCGCGCCGGTCACATCGCTGAGCACCGTGCTCGACACGGCATCGCCGGACACCGTGATGGCCGGACCCTTGCCCTGGTAGATGCCGTCGCCGAGGGAACCGCCGTAGTGCATGGAGGTCGGCAGCGGGGTGTCGCGGGCGCAGTTGACGCCCACCGTGTACTGCACCTCGAAGGTCTGCGACTTCGGCTGAATATTCGGGTACACCGGGTATTTGGTGATGCCGAACTCGGCCCGGACCCAATCCGAGGAGGAGGTGTCGAGCTGCACCTGATCGCCGCCCATCCGTGCCGAGCCCGGGACCGGGGTCAGGCAGGCGGGATGCAGATCCTTGATCGAGTAGATGTACTCCACCGGAATGCCGGTCCGCTCGAATTTCGTTGTCACCGTGACGATATCACCGACGACCGGATTGGTGTTCGACACCGTCCGGGTGAACTTGCTGTTCCCGTCGCTCCAGGTGATCGACCCCGGCGCGGCCGCCGCCGTCCCCGGCATCGCCGCCACCGCGAAACCGGCCGCCACCGCCACCGCGGCCACCGACCCGGCCACCCGCTGCATTCTGCTGTCCACCATCGTCACTCCCACGCCCCCGGGTGCCCCTCGACATCGTCATCGAGGCGCTGGCGCACCCGAGTTGGCGAGCATTGAATCACGGTGGAACCGCAACTGAAACAGGTTCTGAAATATTAGCTAGTCAGACTGTGCGGCGAGGTGCCGCGCGGTGTGGCATCGGCCGACGGTATCGAGCCGCGCACCGTCGTCCGATGCCCCATCGAATCAGCTGTCGGCTCAGCCGGAGTGGGCGGTGCATTCCGTGTGCATCACGGTCGGGAACGAATCGCCACCCGCCCAGCTCGGATAGTTGAGCGCCCCGATTCGCTGTCTCGCGAACCGGGCCGATCGGGTGGTCGTGACGGCGATCGAAGCCGTTCGCCCAGGTCTGCCCGCTGGGCTTCCAGCGGATACGCCCGGTCGTCCGCTCCGGCCGCGCGTTCGTCCGATGATCCTGTCGAGTGCACCCGGTGGCCGTGACGACCCGACTCGCGATACGGCTCAACGGGTTCCGTGCAAGGCGTGCCGGTCCATCCAGGTGGCGACGGCCGCGCCGATCTCGTGTGGGCGGTCCTCCGGGGCGTGATGCTTGGCGGGCGGGATGGTGACCTTCTCCGCACTCGCGAAGGTGGTCGCCGCCCAGTCGACGGCCTCCGCGGGGACGCCCTGGCCGTTCTCCAAGGCCATGATCAGCTTCGGAAGTTCCGGTGTGCTCGCCAGGTAGCGGCCGTAGTTCTCGATGATGGCCACCACATCGGCGGGCTCGCCATCGAGCGGTAGCTCCCTGGGCCACGCCAGCAGAGGTTTGCGCGAGGCCGGTGTCGGATAGGGGGCGCGGTAGACATCATGGTCTTCCTCGGACAGATTCGTCACCTGCGCGGGCAGGTTGAACTCGATGAACATGTTCTCCTCCAACACCATTCGCTCGCCTTCGGAGCTGCGGTACTTGTCGAACAGCTCCCGGGCCTGCGGTGGCATGTCCGCGGCCCGGCCCGGCCGCAGGAAGGTCTCGATCACGGCGATGCCGCGCACCCGGCCGGGATGGCGTGCGGCCCAGTCCATACCGAGCGCGCCGCCCCAGTCGTGGCCGACGATGATCACCTGATCGAGGTCGAGGGCGTCGAACCAGGCGTCGAGGTAGCGGGCGTGGTCGGTGAAACGGTAGGGACTGTCGGGCTTGCCGGAGGCGCCCATGCCGATCAGGTCCGGGGCCAGGACCCGGGTCTTGTCCGAAACATGCGGAATCACGTTGCGCCACAAGTACGACGAGGTCGGGTTGCCGTGCAGGAATACGACGGGGATGTCGCCGGATCCGGTATCGGTGTAGGAGATGTAGGAGTCGAGCACATCGACGGTGTTCACGGCGGATGGTCCTTTCTCGGGCGGTGTCGCGCACGCCATGGTGGTGCCGGCGACGAGCGCCAGAGCGCCCGCCAGTCGCAGCAGTGATCGCCGGTTCAGGTGTTTCATGTCGGGTCTTTCCTTCAGGCGCGGGCCAGTTCCTCGGCCATGCGGGTGGTGATGGTGGCCAGTACGCGGGCCGCGGTGGCCAGGTCCTCGGGGGTGACCGCGCCGTAGGCGGCCTGCACGATCGCGCCGGAATCGGCGCGCACCTCGGCGGTCAGCGCCGTGCCCGCGTCGGTGACCGCGAGACGGCCATCGGTCACGGTGCGCAGCAGACCCGCGTCGAGTAGCGCGACCACGGCGTGGTCGACATCCGCGAGGTTCCACTGGGTCATGCCCGCGACGCGAGCGGTGTGCCCGGCGCGCTCGACAGGCTGACCTGCGGCGACGGCTTGGTTGAGGGTGATCCACTGCTTCTCGTCGAGCGTGGTGCCGGCCAGTGCCCTGGCGAGGACCGCGGTGTGGTGCTTCTCGGCCTGGCCGACGATCGACGGGGTCAAGGTGGCCGGGGTGGTGGTGCTCATTCGCGATCTCCTCGATCGGGGTGTTGCTCGCTGACGAGGTAGATTCTGGCACTAAGGCTCATATATGCGCAAGTATCAATCGAGATTTAGTTTCTTTCGGTTCTCGGGTTCGCATCGCGCTAGGATTCCGGCATGGCCACCGACGACCGCACCCTGCCGCTGCGCGAACGCAAACGGATCCGCACCCGTCGTGCCCTCGCCGACGCGGCACTGCGGCTTTTCACCGAAAAGGGGTTCGCCGCAACCACGGTGGAGGAGGTGGTGGACATGGCCGAGGTGTCGCGCAGCACCTTCTTCCGCGCGTTCCCCACCAAGGAGGACGTGGCCATCGAGGCCGAAACCGAACTCTGGACGAGCTACCTCGAAATCCTGGCCGATCGCGACCTCTCCGGGCCGATCATCGCCGCATTGCGCGACGCGCTCATCGACACCGCGCTCGCGCTACCGGAGGACTGGGACCAGCGCTACGTCGCCACCCGGCGGCTGATCCTCACCGCGCCCAGCCTGCTCGGGCACGTCGGCTACACCCGTTCCGGCGTGCGGAAACAGATCACCGCACAGCTCATCGGCACACTCGACCTCCCCGGCGACGACCTGCGTCCGCGCATCCTCGCCGAAATGACCACCACCGCTTGGAGCATCGCGGGACGCGACTGGGTGGCCGCCGACGGCGACGGCGGCCGACCCGCCTTGCTCGACCGGCTACGGGACGCCTTCGCCGCCATCCCCGACGCCCTGCGGCTGACAACCTGACGGCCGTGGTCGTCCACTCCCGCGGACCCGGCCGTCTCGAGTATGCGCCGAACTCAGTCGATGCCTCGCCGTGCGGTGTGTAAGGCGGCCTCGTTGAAGGCGCGCACGCGCGCGGTTTCGTGCGCGGCGCGCCAGACGAAGCCCCATTCGACCGGCGGCGCGTCGGCTATGGGCAGATAGACGACATCGGGGCGCAGGTAGAACTTGGTGACCTGAGCACCGCAGACGAAGGCGCCTGCCCCGGCACCGATGAGGGTGAGGATCTCCTGGAAGGTGTGTGCGGTACGGCCGTGCGCGATCGGTCTACCGCCGGGAGTCCGGCTCGGGATGCGATCGTCCAGGACCGATCGCGGCAGGCTGCTCGGCATGCGCAGCAGGGTGAATTCCGCCAAGTCCTCGAGCACGATCGAACCTCGCGTGGCCAGTGGGTGTTTCGCGGGGATGGCGAGCATCCGGTGTTCGCTGATCAGGATGGGGCCCGTGACCAGGTCGGGTTCGGCGATCGGGCGGCTGATCAGCACCATGTCGTAGGCGTCGCTGCGCCACCCGTCCAAGCCGTCGGTGATCTGAACCTCTCGGATGCGCACCTCCGCGCCCGGGTGTTCGAGCCGGAAGTTCGCGGTGGTGCGCAGGATCAACTGTCCCGCGGCGGCCCCCACGAAGCCCACCGTGAGCACACCGTCGATGCCGCGCCCGGCGTCGGTGGCGCGGCGTACGGCCTGCTGGATCTGATCATGACCGTGTTGTAGGTCCTCGCGCAACTGTCGACCGATGGGTGTCAGGGCCACGCGGCGGCTGGTGCGTTCGAACAGGGCCGCGCCGATCCGGCGTTCGAGGCGCTGGATGGTCTGGCTGACGCGGCCGGTGGACACGTGCAGGCGTGCGGCGGCCCGGCTGAAGTGCAGCTCCTCGGCGACCGTCAAGAACGTCTCGATTTCGCTTCGCTCCAACATATTTCAATCGCTTTCCATCGTTGAGTGGGCGTGAACGAACGTTGCCGATCGCGTCGTTGTTTCGGCGGCCTCGCGAACCGATGCTCGGAGATGGCAATCGGATGAGCCATTGCGGAAGGAAATGTCATGAGCGACAACACGAAATACACCCTGGTCTTGGGCGGCACCGGCAAGACGGGTAGCCGGATCGTCGAACGGCTGCACGCGCGCGGGCTGCCGGTGCGGATCGGATCCCGTTCCGCCGAACCGCCGTTCGACTGGGACAACCCGGCCACCTGGGCCCCGGTGCTGCTGGACGTCGAGGCCGTCTACATCACCTTTCAGCCCGACCTCGCGGTCCCCGGCGCGCCCGACGCGGTGCGCGCCTTCGGGGAGATGGCCGCGACGGCAGGTGTCCGGCGCATGGTCCTGTTGTCCGGTCGCGGTGAAGAGGAGGCGCAGGCCGCGGAAAGGCTGCTCGCCGAGGTCCATCCGGGTTTGACGGTGATCCGGTCCAGTTTCTTCGCGCAGAACTTCGACGAGGGTCATTTCGCGGCGGAGATCAAGGCCGGTCGGCTGGTGCTGCCGGTCGGCGAGGTGGCCGAACCGTTCATCGACATCGACGACATCGCCGATCTCGCGGTGGCCGCCCTGACCGGGGACGGGCACGCCGGACAGGTCTACGAGGTGACCGGCCCGCGGCTGCTCACCTTCGCCGAAGCCATCGCCGAAATCGCCACGGCCGCAGGGCGTCCGATCGAGTTCCTCCAGATCCCGGCGGACGACTACGCCGCCGGGGCGCGCGCCCAGGGTTTGCCGGACGAATTGGTGGACTTCCTCGTCTACCTGTTCACGACGGTACTCGACGGCCGCAACGCGCACGTGACCGACGACATCGAACGCGGACTCGGTCGCGCGCCGGGCGATTTCGCCGACTACGTGCGCAAGACCGCCGCCACCGGTGTCTGGACTGTGTAAAGGCGGGTGTGACAATGGACTCCCATCAACGGACCGTCACCATCGACGGAATCGATTTGTGCATGGAGGGTTTCGGTGATCCGGCCGACCCTGCGATCGTGCTGCTGCACGGCGCGGGGGATTCGATGCTGGCGTGGGATGCCGAATTCGCCGAGTTGCTCGCCGCGGGCGGTCGGTATGTGATCCGATACGACAGTCGGGATGCCGGGCGCTCGACCACATTCCAGGTCGGCGCGCCGCCCTACGGCCTGCGGGATCTGGTCGCCGACGCGGCCGGGCTGATCAAGGCCGTCGGCCTCGATCGAGCCGGTTTCGTCGGCATGTCCCAGGGTTCGGCCGTCGCCCAACTGGTGGCGCTCGACCATCCCGAACTGGTCACGACCCTGGCCATCGCCTCGGGCACACCGGGCGGACCAGGACATGAGCAGCCGGATCTACCGGGCATGACGCCGGAGCTCGCGGCGCACTTCGGCGGGGAGACGCCGACGCCGGATTGGTCGGATCACGCCGCGGTGGCCGACTTCCTGGCCGAGTCGCTGCGTCCCTTCGCCGCTGCCACCCGGCCGTTCGACATCGACGCGCACCGTGAGCAGGCTCGTCGCGTGGTGGATCGTGCGGCCGATATCGCCGCGCAGCTCACCAACCCGTATCTCCTCGATCCGGGCGAGCCGTGGCGTCATCGGCTGGGCGAGATCTCGGTACCCACCCTGGTGCTGCACGGCGTCGACGACCCGCTGTTTCCGATCGAACACGGCCGGGCGCTGGCCGCCGAGATCCCGGACGCCCGATTCGTGCCACTATCGCAGACGGGTCATGAGGTGTTCCCGCCGCACACCTGGGATGGCGTGGTGACGGAGTTGCTCGCGCTCACCGACCCGACAGCGGACTCAACGCGCTAGCCACCCCGCGCAGCGGCGCGTCAGGAACGGCATGATCACCCACACCATGGCGGCCACCGCGACCGGCAGGATGCAGGCGAGGCGCAGCGGTGTCGCCAGCGGTTCCAGCACCGGCGCGGTGACCGTCACCAGGATGGTGAGCATCGGGTAGAGGCCGGCCAGCGTCAGCAGCCAGAACTTCCACTTCGGCGGGTGGGCGCCGGGCTCCTCGGCCGCTGTGTTCCGCACCGTGGACTCGTGAGTCATGGTCATCATCGTTCCTTTCCCTGACCTTTCACCGTGACGACGGTGCCGCCCGCCCGACTGTGACATCCCCGCTACGAGGTGCTGCGATGGGCCACTTCTCAGGTCTGTGTCACACTCGTGCGCGCCGCGTCGTCAACCAAGCAGCAAACTGGAGACAGCGGCAGACAGGATGAGAACAGTGGGTATCGAAGAATTGCGCTCCGTGGTTCGCGGTGGGGTGCTGACGCCGGGCGACGCGGAGTTCGACCGGGCCGCGCAGCCGTGGAATGTGGCTGTCACGCAATCGGTTTCGGCGGTTGTCGCGGTGGCCGACGCGCAGGATGTGGCGGCCGTGGTGGAATTCGCGGGCCGGACCGGGCGGCAGGTGGTGACGCAGCCGACCGGGCACGGAGCCACCGGGGACGTCGACGGTGCCGTGCTCGTGCGCACCGGAGCACTGAACTCCATCGAGATCGATGCCGAGCGCCGGGTGGCCCGGGTCGGCACCGGTGCGCAGTGGGGCCGGGTGCAGGCCGCGGCCGCCGCGCACGGGCTGGCGGGGCTATCCGGTAGCAATCCGGTGGTCGGTGTCACCGGCTACACCCTCGGCGGTGGGTTCGGCTGGCTGGCCCGCAAGTACGGCTGGGCATCGAATGCGGTGCGCGCCTTCGAGATCGTGGACGCGGCGGGCCGTCCGGCGCGGGTAACCGCCGACTCCGATCCGGAGCTGTTCTGGGCATTGCGCGGTGGCGGTGGTGATTTCGGCGTCGTCACCGCCCTCGAGTTCGACCTGGTGCCGCTGCCGCGCCTGTACGGTGGCCGCGTCATGTGGTCGGCGGATCGGACCCGAGAGGTCTTCGACCTGTTCACCGAACTCACCACCGACGCTCCCGCGGAACTGTCGGTGTGGTTGCAGCGCTACCAGATTCCCGGCGCGGCCCCGACGGTCGCGCTCGACTTCGCCTACCTGGGCGACCCGGTCGAAGGCCGCGACCTGACCGCCCGCCTCGACTCCCTGTCCGGTGCGATCGCCGACACCCGGGGCGAACTCACCCCCGCCGAGATCGGCCGAATCACCGCCGAGCCCACCGACCCCAGCCCGTCGCTCTCGCGCGGCGAGCTGCTCACCGATCTCGGCGACGCGGTGGTGAAAACCCTCCTCGACGCCCCCGTGGCCCCGCTGCTCAACATCCAGCTCCGCGGCCTCGGCGGCGCGCTCGCCGAATCCCGCCCGGACGGCGGAGCCCGCGGCCCGGTCACCGAGCCCTACGCCCTCTATCTGCTCGGCCTCGGTCTGCCCCATCTGACCGCCGATATCCGAACCCGATTCGCCGATATCGTCGACACCCTCGGCCCCCACATCACCGGCAGCAAGCCGTACACCTTCCTCGCCCCGGGCGAATCCGCCGCCGCGGCCTTCGACCATGCCACCCTGACCCGCCTGCAGACCATCAAGCGGGCCCGCGACCCGCACAACGTCATCCGCGCCAACTTCCCGGTACTCGGCTGACCGTTGTCGATCCGCCGCCCCCGGCGGCGGATCCCGTTCGCTCACCGCGCGGTTGGCCGGAGACGAGCGGGCGCGGACGGTCGCCAGTTGCCGCGATCATCGTGCTTGCCCCGGAACACCGCCCGCCACCGGCAGTTTCGGCTACTAGGGCGAGTGTCGGGCGGCCGGCGGGGGGTGCTGTGGGGGGGCCCCCCGA
>NZ_JASCXP010000177.1:0-14158 GCF_030010695.1 Nocardia sp. CC201C | reverse complement strand
GGGGGGGGCCGGCCCCCCCCCCCCCCCCCCCCCCGCCCCGGTGTCGCCGGTTACGGCACCACCTCGACCAGATCCCCGATATTCAGGTAGTCGTAGAACGCGCGCGCCCCATCCCAGGTCATGCGGATGCAGCCGTGCGACTCCCGCTCGATCGGACCCACGTGGAAGGCGATGTCGCCGTTGTAGAAGATCGCGTAGTGCATGGGAGCGTGATGCATTGTGCTCCAGTGGAACTCCTTCTTGATGAAGACGCGCGTGGCGCCCGGCGGCGTCCGGTAGCCCGCCATACCGTGGGAGATCGGGGTCGGGCCGAAGGTCACCTTGCGATTGTCGATCAACCATGCCTCGTTCGTGGAGAGCCGAACGCAGGCGCGCGCCTCGGGAATCGTGCACGGGGCGGTGATCTCCGCCGGCGGCACGATCGCGGGGACGCCCGGGACGTCGGGCCCACCGGGCCACAGCGGCTCCGCCTGCGCGGGCGCCGCCAGGGCGAGTCCGGCGGAAGCGATGCCGAGATAGACGGCGCATCGCGTGGCCTGACCGATACTGCGGTTACTGCTCATGAAGTCCGTGACCTCTCTACCCGTGCCCCATCGCCCCGAGTGACGCCGGGCGGGGTGATGGGACCATCTCGTCGAGCATTACCACCTGGAGGTGTAGGGGTCATTCTTGCCTGAGCGCCCCGGGATATGCGGGGAAAACACGCGGTGACGGTCGAATTCGGCGCACTAGCCGTCGTGTCGCCGCAGGAAGTCCACGATGCGCGGCACCACGATGTCGGCGTTGGCGAAGAACAGCCCGTGGCCCAGGCCGTCGAACACCTCGACCTCGGCGGCGGGCACCCGCTCGCGCAGGCGGCGGGCGGCGGCCTCGGCCGGGCGGACGAGCACCGATTCGCTTCCGAACACCCAGAGCGAGGGGATGGTGAACGATCCGAGTTCGGCGTCGGTGAGCACCGTCCCCCAGGGCAGCTGCCGCCGATAGCCGACCGACGCGCGCGCCGCGCGCACATCCAGCTCGGAGACCTCCACCCCGGGCATCAGCCACCGGTTCAGCCGCCGCATGTTCCGCTCCGTCGGCGCGACGGCGAAGCGCATGATCCGCAGCAGCACGCTCCAGCGGATCTTCAGCACGCCGCCGGTCTCCACCAGGGTGACGCTGGCCAGCCGCTTGGCATTGTGCAAGCTCGCCACGGCCGCCTGCCAGCCGCCGTCGGAGTACCCGAGCACATGCGCCCGGTCCACGCCGAGCCCGGCCAGCGTCTCGTCGAGCCAGGTGCCGAAATCGGCCGCCGCGGTGATGGGCGCGGTCTGCACGCTCTTGCCCGGGGTGCCGATGGTGTCCGGGGCGTAGACGACCCGGTCCGCGCTCAACCCCTCGATGACCGGGGCCCAGCCCGCGCCGTTGCCGCCGACGGGGTGCAGCAGGACCAGCGGGGTGGCGTCCCCGGAACCGAATCGGCTGATGTGGGTCGTCCCGAAGGAGGTTTCGACCCGCTGTTCGCCGAACGGGATCGGTGACCGCGCCGCCATCTCGTCGTACACCGCCAGATACGCCGCGCGTGCCCGGTCGTTCTTGAATCGTCCGATCTTGGCCATCGCCACCCCTTCATCGATTTTGATGATATGAACGTACCATAAAAATGGTATGGGCGTACCATGAAGTCTTTCCGGCTCGCACGAGAAGGGGTGGTAGCGGATATGCCTCGGTTGGTCGACCATGAGCAGCGGCGGCGGGAGATCACCGACGCCGTGCGTCGGGTGATCGCCGGACGCGGGTTGGAGGCCGCGACCTTCCAATCGGTGGCGGCCGAGGCCGGGATCTCGGTGCGCCTGGTGCAGTACTACTTCGGGACCAAGAGGGAGTTCCTGCTCGCCACCCACCGGGCGGTGGTCGAGGACGGGGGGAAGCGGTTCGCGGCGGCGCTGGAACAGCTGGCGGAGGGGGCCACACCGCGTGCGGCGACCCGGGCGATCCTGCTGTCGCTGCTGCCCATGGACGAGCGGCGGCGTGCGGACACCGTGGTGCTCGGGGCGTTCAACCAGGCCATGATGTCGGGGCGGGACATCGCCCTGGGCGATCTCGTGGGCGCGCCGAAGTTCCTGGTCGACCTGGTCGCCGCCCAACTGGAGCGCGCACTTCGGCTCGACCCCGATCTACCCGTCGACCCGGAGGTCGACGCGGCGGTGATCGTCATGGCCGTGGGCGGCCTCAGCCAAGGGTTGGCCGGGGGCTACCCGAATCGCGACGAAGCGGTGGTCCTCCTCGACCGGTTGTTGGACCGGTTCTTCGGCCCCGCGGACTGAGGGTTCCGCGACCTGAGCGGCACCGCGGCTATGAACCCGACGATCGGCCGGGCTGTTCCGCGTGCCCCGACGACTGGGGACGGACATCCGGGGCGGCCGTTGTCGGGGCGCGCGCCCTACTTGGGCGGCAGGGTGCGCGCGTAGGCCACCGAGCGCCCCACCCATTCCTCCAGTGCCGCATCGTCTTCCAGTGCGGCGGCGTCGACGCGGAGCCAGTTCCGCATCTCGCGTCCGCCCATCACCATGGTCGCGACGAAGTCGCGGCACAGCAGCTCCGTCGTCTCGGCCGGGTCCACCCGCGCCAGCAGTCCGCCCTGACCGCTGGCGGCGACCGCCATATTGCCGCTGACCATGAAACCGAGACCGCCGAACATCTTCCGTTCGGTCACATCCGGTAGTACGGGGCCGAGGGCGTCCCGTATCCGTTCCGCGAGTACCTCGTCATACGCCATACCGCATTGTGGACCGAGGCACCGACAGATGCGCGCGACCGCCGCACGCCGGGGGCGGGCGCTCGGGTTTGCTCGGTGATCGAAGGCGTCGGTGCCGACCGGTCGCACCTTGTGGCCGGTGGATGCCACCCGTCATGCTGAATCGGGTCCGAGTCCTGCGGCGTCGGTGTCACAGGACGTGATCAGGGGGTACTCGGTCATTGTGATAACCCCGCCGACGGTAGGTGTCGAAGAGGAATTGCTGCTGGTGGATCCGCGCACGGGTATACCCGTCGGCAGGAACGCCGACGTCGCCCGGACCGCCGCGGATCTCGGCATCGATCTGCAACTGGAGCTCACCCGCTGCCAGGTGGAGATCAACACCCGCGTGCACTCGACCACCTCGGAGCTGCTGCGGGAGCTGCGCGAGCTGCGGCGCGGGGTGTCGGCGTGCGCGGAGAAGAACGACGCGCTGCTGCTCGCGGTGGCGGTGCCGCCGACCGTGCCGCCGGACGAGCCGGTCACCGCCACGCCGCGGTACCGGCGCATCGCCGCGAATTTCGGCATGCTCGCCCACGAGCAGGGACTGTGCGGCTGCCATGTGCATGTGGCGGTCCCGGACCGCGAGGCTGCCCTGCGGGTGAGCGACTACCTGCGGCCCTGGCTGCCGCTGCTGCTGGCGCTCACCGCCAACTCGTCCGTGTATCACGGCCTCGACACCGAATACGCCAGTTGGCGCAGCGTGTTGTGGCGGCGCTGGCCCAGCGCGGGTGCGCCACCGCGTTTCGCCTCGGCCGCCGACTACGACGCCGCCGTGGCGAGGATGCTGTCGCTCGGCGTGATCCTGGACCGCAAGATGGTCTACTGGGATATCCGGCCCTCGGCCCGCTTTCCCACCGTCGAGATCCGCGTCAGCGATGTTCCGGCCACCGTCGAGGAGACCGCCCTGCTGGCGACTCTGATCCGGGCCGCCGTCATGACGGCACACCGCCACCTCGAGGCCGGGCGGTGCGCGCCCGCCGTCCCCGATGACGTGCTGCGCGCGGCCTACTGGTGGGCGGCCCGCTCGGGTCTGGACGGTGACGGCATCGATCCGGTGCACGGCCAGCCGCTTCCGATGCGGGAACTGTTGCGCCGCTTCGTCGATCACCTCGCGCCCGCGTTGGACGAGCTCGGCGACCGTGCCTTCGTCGACGAAACCGTTGCCGCCCTGGTGGATCGGGGCAACGGGGCGCGTCGTCAGCGCGCGGCCCTGCGCGTGCGCGGCGACCTCGGTGATGTGCTGGATGTACTGGCCGAGGCCACCCTGTCCACCTGCCGCTGACGAGAATTCGCGCGCGGCAGTGGATTCCACCGTGCCGCGGTCACCCCACCCCGGGGTCGAGTTCCCAGGTGATGCGGCTGCCGATGGCGGCCGCGTAGCGCTCCAGGGTGGAGATGCGCACATCTACTTGCCCGGCCTCCAGGCGTGCCACCGCGGATTGCGAGGTGTGCATGCGGGCGGCGATCTCGGTCTGCGACAGGCGCGCCGCCCGCCGCGCCGCCACCAGATCGGTGAGTAGTCGGCGGCGGTCGTCGGACATGCGCCGCAGCGCCGACTGCCCGGATCCGAGTAGCTCGATGCCTTCGGTCATATCATCCACGGTATCTCTGATATGAGATCGCGCACAGGCGATTTCACTGTCCGCGGCGCAACCAGTCACGCAGGTGCGGCGCTTCGTCCCCGATGGTGGTGGATTCTCCGTGCCCGGTGTGCACCACGGTGTCGTCGGGCAGGATGAGCAGCCGGTCCGCGATGGAGGTGACCAGGGTGGAGAAGTCCGAGTAGGAGCGGCCGGTGGCCCCGGGTCCGCCGCGGAACAGCGTATCGCCGGTGAAGACCACGCCGAGGTCGGGAGCGTGGAAGCAGCACGCGCCCGGAGCGTGACCCGGGGTGTGCAACACCCGCAGCGCGGTCCCCGCCACCTCGATCACCGCGCCGTCGACGAGTTCGCCGTCGGGCATCCGGTCGGTGTGGGTGAGCCGCCACAGCACCAGGTCGTCCGGATGCAGCAGGATGGGAGCGCCTGTCTCCCGGGCCAATTCGGGCGCGACCCGAATATGGTCGTCGTGGGCGTGCGTGGCCAGGATGGCCGTCACGCGGCGATCGCCGACCAGTGCCAGGATGGCCGCCACATCGTGCGGCGCGTCGATGACGACGCATTCGTGGTCGTCGCCGACGACCCAGACATTGTTGTCGACATCGAAGGTCTGCCCGTCCAGGCTGAAGGTGCCCGAGGTGACGGTGTGGTCGATACGGGCCACTACAGCATCACCACCGAGCGCAGCACCTCGCCGCGGTGCATTCTGGTGAACGCCGCCTCCACGTCGTCGAGGGAGATCGTCTCCGAGACGAAGGCGTCCAGATCGAAGCGTCCCTGCTTGTACAGCTCGATCAGGTACGGGAAATCACGCGAGGGCAGGCAATCGCCGTACCAGGACGACTTCAACGATCCACCGCGGGAGAAGAAGTCGATGAGCGGCATCTCCAGCGTCATATCCGGGGTGGGTACGCCGACCAGTACCACGGTGCCCGCCAGGTCGCGGGCGTAGAACGCCTGCTTCCAGGTCTCGGGGCGGCCCACCGCGTCGATCACCACGTCCGCGCCGAAGCCGTCGGTCAACTCCCGAATCCGTTCCACCGCGTCCTCGGTGGCCGCGTCCACCGTGTGGGTCGCGCCGAAACCGGTGGCCCACTTGAGCTTCCGCTCGTCGATGTCGACCGCGATGACGGTGGTGGCCCCGGCCAGCCGCGCCCCCGCGACGGCCGCGTTGCCCACGCCGCCGCAGCCGATGACGGCCACGCTGTCGCCGCGGCCCACCGCACCGGTGTTCACCGCCGCGCCGAGCCCGGCCATCACACCGCAGCCGAGCAGTCCGGCCGCGGCCGGGGACGCCGTCGGGTCCACCTTGGTGCACTGGCCGCTGTGTACCAGTGTCTTCTCCGCGAACGCGCCGATGCCCAGGGCCGGGGTGAGCGGGGTGCCGTCGGTGAGCGTCATGGGTCGGTCGGCATTGAAGGTGGAGAAGCAGTACCACGGCTTGCCCTTGCGACAGGCGCGGCAGGTGCCGCACACCGCGCGCCAGTTGAGGATGACGAAATCGCCGGGTTCCACGTCGGTGACGCCCGCGCCCACGGATTCCACCACGCCCGCGGCCTCGTGACCGAGCAGGAAAGGGAATTCGTCGTTGATACCGCCCTCGCGGTAGTGCAGATCGGTGTGGCACACCCCGCATGCCTGCACCCGGACCACGGCTTCGCCCGGGCCGGGGTCCGGCACGACGATCTCGGTCACTTCCACGGGCGCGTTCTGCGAGCGTGCGATCACGCCGCGCACGGTCTGGGCCACGGAGCTTCCCTTCCTGTCACCTGATACGACTCACACCTTCGCATACTCGCATGAGTCCCTGTGACGGCCTGATCGTCGATCCGGCCGCATGGCACGAATTGTCATGCCTGGTCGGTAATTTCCTCCGGCCGCGGTGGTGGGACGGCGGTGGCGGCATCGATCTGCTCGCTGATGTAGCGCAGCAGCACGGTCACGATCGCGGCCACCGGCACCGCCAGGAAGGCACCGACGATGCCCCACAGCGAACCGCCCGCGGTGATCGCCAGCAGCACCACCACGGCGTGCATCCGCATGGTGCGGCTCTGCAGCACCGGTTGCAGCACATTGCCTTCCAGTTGCTGCACCACGATGATGATGGCCAGCACGATGAGCGCGGTGGGGACCCCCTTGGCGACCAGGGCGACCAGCACCGCCAGCGCGCCCGCCACGAACGCGCCCACGATCGGGATGAAGCCGCCCAGGAAGGTGAGCACGGTCAGCACCAGGGCCAGCGGGATGCCGAGGATCACCAGACCGGCGCCGATGAGCACCGCGTCGATCAGGCTGACCAACGCCTGGGTGCGGATGAATCCGCCCAGGGTGTCCCAGATCCGGGTCAGCACCTCCTCGATGTGGCGACCGCTGCGGCTGCCGGTGAGACCGTGCAGCCACGGCATCAACCGGGGGCCGTCCTTGACGAAGAAGAACGCCAGGACGAGCGTCAGGAACAGGGTGACGATGGCGGAGGTGGCCGTGCTGACGCCGGTGAAAACGCCGGTGGCGATGCGCTCGGCGCTGGACTGCAACCGGGACACGATCGCGTCCACGGCCGAATTCATCTGCTCCTCTTGGATATTCAGCGGCGGGCCGCGCAGCCAGTCGCGTACCCGGTTGACGCCCTCGGTGGCCTGATCGGCCAGCGCGGGGGCCTGGTCGGCCACCGACGGCACGAGGAGCGCGATGATGCCCGCCAGCACGCCGAGCAGTCCGAACACCGTGAGCGAGGCGGCCGCGGCGGGGGGCAAGCCGCGCCGGGTCAGCCAGCGCGTCGGCGGCCACAGCACGGTGGCGATCACCACCGCCAGCGTCATCGGCAGCACGGCCACCCACATCTTGGCGGTGATCCAACCCAGCACCCACGCGCCCGCCGCGATGGCGACCAGACACAGCGACCATTTGGCCAGCCACAGCACGCCCCGGCCGATCACATCCCCGCGATCGGGGGCCGAGGCCCTCGGCTCCGTGTCGGGGCAGCGGTCGGCGGCGGGTTCGCCGGTGTGCTCCGGTCGCTCGATGCGCTCGGTCGTGTCCTCGGATCGCTCGCTCATGCCGCCCCCGCGCTGGTGTTCGGCGGTGTCACGAGCGCGGGCTCGGCTGGGGTGCTTGATCGCTCGCTCATGCCGTCGAGTCTGACACGCGACCGGTCGGAATCGGCGGCAGCGCGAGGAGAACTCTCCCGCGAGCGGTGCAGATCACGCGCCCGAGGTTCCGGCCCGCCACCGGCGGTTCGGCCCGCCCGTCGAATGCTCGTCGCCCGGCGCGGTACCGACGCCGCGCGCGGTCGTTCCGGCTCGTCCGCGCAGTGTCACCGCAGGGCGACGGCGGCGGCCTCGGCAATGCTGTCGGCGATGGCCCGCAGTGTGGGGGAGTCGAGCCGCCACTGCTGCCAGTACAGCGGTACGTCGATCACGCCGCGCGGGTCGAAGGCGATCAGGCGGCCGGCCGCCAGATCGTCGGCGGCCTGGATATCGGGCATCATGCCCCAGCCCAGGCCCAGGCGGATGGCCGCACCGAAACCCGTCGAGGACGGAATGTAGTGGCAGGGCGGATCGAGGGGTTTGCGGCTGTGGCGGCGGATGAGCTTGTACTGCAGATCGTCCTTGCGGTCGAACTGCACCACCGGTGCCGCCGCGAACGCCTTGGCGGTGGGGCCGTCGGCGAACCAGGTCGCCACGAAGTCCGGGCTGGCCACCGGCCGGTACCGCATGGCTCCGAGGGGTTGCGCGATACAGCCCTGCACCGGGGTGGCGGTGGCGGTGACGGCGGCCATCACGGTGCCGTCGCGCAGCAGCCGGGTGGTGTGCTCCTCGTCCTCGCGATGGACCTCGAGGTAGACGCCCGCCCGCACGCGGCCCAGGGCGGGCATCACCCAGGTCTGCAGGGAATCGGCGTTGACCGCGATGGGAATCCGGATGGGCGGCGGCGCGGGATGCGCGGCGTCACCGGGTTCGCGGGCCGCGTCGCCGAGTTCGCGCGCGGTGTCACCGGCGAGCAGTTCGATCTGGCGGGCCAGGCGCAGCATGGCGAGTCCGGATTCGGTGGGCTGCACCGGTTTCGTGCGCCGCAGCAGGATGCGCCCGGCCGCGTCCTCCAGCGCCTTGATGCGCTGGCTCACCGCGGACGGGGTGACGTGCAGGCGGCGGGCGGCGGCCTCGAAGGTGCCCTCGGTGACGGCCGCGTCGAGTGCGCGCAGCTGGTCCAGTTGCAGATCCATGATTAGAGATTTTAATGATACGCAAGAATACTTAGCTGGTCTGATGATTGCTGGCTGGCTACCGTCGGGGAATGTGAACGCTTCATCGGCGGCGGTGGCCGCACTCTCGGGTCTCGGTTTCGGGCTGTCGCTCATCGTGGCGATCGGCGCGCAGAACGCGTTCATCCTCCGACAGGGCATTCGCCGGGAGCACGTGCTCGTGGTGGTGTCGGTGGCGGCGCTGTCGGATATCGCGCTGATCGCCGCGGGCGTCGGCGGGGTGGGCGCGCTGGTGCAGTCCGCGCCCGGGGTGCTGACCGTACTGCGCTACGCGGGGGCGATCTTCCTGCTCGGCTATGCGGCGCTCGCCGCGCGGCGCGCCCTGACCGGCGGCTCGCTGGTCGGCGACGCCACCGGCAATTCCATGGCGCTCGGCGCGGCGGTGGCCACCTGCCTCGCCGTCACCTGGCTCAATCCGCACGCCTATCTCGACACCGTGGTGCTGCTCGGTTCCTACGCGAGTCATTTCGCCACACCCGATCGCTGGTTCCTTGCCGCGGGGGCGATGCTGGGCAGCCTGCTGTGGTTCTTCGCTCTCGGCTTCGGAGCGCGGTATCTGGCCCCGCTGTTCGCCCGCAAAACCGCCTGGCGTGTACTGGATTCGGTGATCGCCCTGGTGATGGCGGGACTGGCGGTGGGGCTGCTGCTGAGCTAGCCGCCCGGCCCCGGTCGCTGGCGTGATGCTGGTCCTTACGGGTGATTGCCGCGGTCCGGCGCGGTGCGGAGGCGACCTGTGGCAGACTCGGGCGACAGATGCGCGCCCGGTCGCGGGTCGGCCGGACGCGGAGGTGATGCGGGAGTTGGGATCGCGATGGATCTGAGCGCCATCGAGCGTCGGGTGGCAGCGGATCGGCGGGAGGCCGCGGACCGATCGGCGGAAGCCGAACTGCGACTGGCGGACTCGCTGTACGAACTCGCCACGGCGCTGCTCGCCACGAAGAACGACGAGTCGGTGCGGGACCGATCGCCCGGTGCGCTGGAACCGGCGCAGGAGGCGGTGCACATCCGTTTGCGCTGGCTCACCGCCGGGCGGGTCGACGCGCGTTTCGCGGGCAAGGTGCAGGACGCGCTGCGGCTGTTCGAACAGGCCGCGCGCACCATCGGGCATCGGCAGTTGGCCACGCACACCATTCGTGACGCCTGCAATGCGTATCGCTATGTGGCGCAGACCTATCCGAACGCGGCGGCGGCGTGCGCGGACTCGCTGTCCAAATGCGGTGTCTGGCTGTGCCGGCTCGATCCGGACGCCGCCGTGGCCGCCGGATCGGACGCGGTGCGGATTCGGGCGGCGCTGTTCGCCCAGGATTCCGAGCAGGCCGGTCGGTATCTCGCGAGTCTGGATATGGTGCTGCGCACCTATATGGTCGGACGGCAGCGCAAACCGGCGCTGGCCATGTACCGCGAGCTCTACACCGCGGTGACCTCCCCGGCCATGACCGCCCGGCTGCGCGAGATGCGGATCGAGGAAATCGGTTTCACCAGCAAGACCGTCACGGCGCTGACCAAACTGGACGCGCTCACCCTGGATCGCGCGGGCTACCTCACCCAGCAGCAGATCCTTTACCAGACCTCCGGTGACCTCGCCACCATCGAGGAGATCAACTGGAAGCTGGCCCTGGTGGGGCTGAAACCCCTTGCCCCCGGGGCGCTTCCGGACCTGCCGTCGAAACCGGTGGAGATCGCCGACTCCTTCGGCGCGCTGAGCGTGCGCTGCTCCGACGGCGACGCTCTCGAGCAGGTGCGGGCCGCGGTGCTGGCCGCCTACACCGCCGACGGCGCCCACGTCGTCGACTCCACCGCCTTCCTCGGCGTCAGTCAGCAGCACTGGAGTATTCCCGAGCCGCGATCGAATCCGGAGCAGACCCTCGGCGACGATGTGGTGCTGCTGGAACGCAGCTCCGAGCACTGGATTTCGGTCAAGAGCCTGAAATGGGAGGTCGCGCCGGTCGGACGGCATCCACTGGCGCTGCGGCTGTCCAAGTACTGGCCGGTGGTGAGCGTGACCACCACCGAGAATCTCGCCTACGAGCTGTGCTGGTACGACGACGGCGCGGCCACGCAATACGCCGCCCTCGGTCGCCCGGCCGGTCCGGCAACGCTCGACACCCCTTTGGCTCCTGTGAATTTCGCAGCCCTGGCCGAATACGGCGCGGACTACGCCTCCGAGACACAGGTGCGCGCGGCCTTCGGCAACACCCCGATGTTCGCCAAGCTCACGCGGCTGCCCGCCAGTGGCATCCGCCAAGCCGCCGAGGCCGGACCGCTCACCGATTACGGCGACCACATCCTGTACTTCCGCCGCGACCGCTGACCACGTAGTGATCGGGCGTTCAGCGCCCGCGGGTCGCGGTCGCCGGAGTGCGGCGCTGGTCACCGCGCTCGCCCGGCCGCAACCGGTTGGTCTTCATTCCGCGGAACAGTGATGTGGATCACGTTCTGGTCGTACCCTGTTTCACACCACGAATCGCCGTGGCCAGAAAGGGATACGGATCATGAGCACGACCCCCACCGCCGTCCCCCCGTCACCGCCCGCCGCGGAACCGACCCCGACCCTCGTCACCGGGCTGTGGCGGCGGAAGCTACCGCACTATCCCGACACCGGGCCCCGGTACTGGTACCTGGCCGTCGTGGTCGTCACCTCGGTGGTGCTGTACTACCAGCTGTTCGTGGCGGGCGCGGTGGGCAACGAACTCATCGCCTACTTCGGTCTGACCTTCCGCTACTTCGTCGGAATCTTCATCATCGGAGCCGCTTTCGGCGCGGTGGCCTCGGTGGTGGCCGGGATCATCGACCGCTGGGGCCGCGCGAACATCGTCGCCTGGGGCGCGATCATCTGCACCCTGCTCACCCTGTTCGCCGTGCCCGCGACCACCACCCGGGAATCCTTCCTGGTGGTCTACACGCTGGTCAGCATTGTCGAGGGTGCGGTGCTGGTGGCCACTCCCGCGCTGGTGCGCGACTTCTCCCCGCAGTTGGATCGCGCCTCCGCCATGGGATTCTGGACACTCGGGCCGGTGCTCGGCGCGCTGCTCACCACCCAGATCTCCTCCCGCACCCTGGACGCGCATCCGGACTGGCAGTACCACTACCGACTGTGCGGGGTGATCAGCCTGGTCGTCGCGGTGGCGGCGCTCATCTGGCTGCGGGAGCTCAGTCCGGCGCTGCGCGACCAGATCATGGTGAGCCTGCGGGACCGCGCGCTGGTGGAGGCGCGGGCGCGCGGGCTCGATGTGCAAGGGCTGGAACGCAATCAGTGGAAGCAGATGATGCGCGTGGACATCCTCGGCTCGGCCCTGGCCATCGCGCTGTTCCTGGCGTTCTTCTACACCATCATCTCGTTCCTGCCGGTGTACATGGCCACGAACTTCGGCTTCACCCCGGCGCGGGCCAACGCGCTGGGCAACTGGTACTGGATCGCCAGCGGCGTGGCGCTGGTGGGGACCGGCATCATCTCCGACCGGATGAAGGTGCGCAAACCGTTCATGCTCATCGGGGCCGTGGTGAGCATTGTCGGGCTGTTCATGTTCATCCAGCTCACCGATATCGCGGGCACCGACTACTACACCTTCGCCCTGGTCATGGTGGTCATCGCGGTCGGCACCGGCATCGCCTACTCGACCTGGATGGCCGGATTCACCGAGACGGTGGAGAAGGTGAATCCGGCCGCCACGGCGGTGGGACTCGCGGTGTGGGGCGGCATCCTGCGCACGGTGGTCACCTTCGTCCTGCTCGGGCTGTTGTTCGTGGTGACCGCGGCGGGCACCCTGGTCAATCACGGGCCGCGTTTGCAGGAGATCCAGCAGCGCCACAGCGCCGAGATCGCCACCATCCAGACCGTCGGGGCCGACACCATGGCCGAACTCGGCCGTGATCCGGACGATATGGACGCCCAGGTGCGGGCGCTGACCGCACTCACCCGAGCCGACGCAGAGGAGATCGAGACCGCCCTCACGCTCAATGCCGAGTTCCCACAGGAGCTGGCGACGCTGCAGGCGGTCGACACCGCCACGCTCACCGCCGTTTTCGTCGATCCGGACGATACCGCGGCGCGGCAGTCCGCGGTGGAGCAGATCGCCCGCGAGTTCGGCATCCCCGCCGAGCAGGCCGCCGCCAGACTGGTTGCGGCACAGCGGGTGCCGCCGACCGATCTGGCCGTCGCCAGCCGGGTGGGGCCGCAGTTGACCGCGGCGAGCGCGGCATTGCAGGCCGTCGCGGACATTCCCGAGGAAGACCGGGACTACCTGGCCGAACACGGCACCGAGGTGCAGCAGGCCCGTGCGGATTCGCCGGAACAGTGGGAGACCTGGTGGTGGATCTGCCTGGTGGCGCAGGTGATCTTCATTCCGTTCGTATTCCTCATGTCCGGCCACTGGAGTCCCCGGCGCGCCGCCGAGGAGGCCGCCGAACACGACGAGCGAGTGCGGCGGGAACTCGAGGCGATGGGGCAGCGGTAGCGCCAGCCAGAAGTGGCCACACCCATCGGCGACACCCCGATGTCCGCGAAGCTCACACCGCCGCCCGCCAGCCGCATTCGCCAGGCCGCCCAGGGCGGCCAATTCGGTTGTGGTGCAGGTAAACCCCACGGCGGGGTTGCGAGTCCGGACCGTGGGGCCACCCTCTTACCCGCTCCGCCGACGCGCGGACACACACCGGAGTGAGCGGGAAGCCTCACCGGTCGTCGGCGGGAATGTGCTGCCACAGCCGCGCGAACCCGCACACGGACGGGTCGCAATCCCGGTGCAGGGACGTCACTGTCGCCTCCTCGAACGATCGAACCGTCATCGGGTCCAGGTCGCAGTCCGCCAACTCGACCGTGCGGGGGTGTGCCTATGGTTTCGTCAACTCGTCGGTGCGGCGCAGGCGGTGTGATTCCGATACGTTGGTTTGCGGTGGGAGCAATCGGGCGGGAGGTCGCGGCATGGGCTGGATGTTCTGGGTTCTGGGACTGATCGTCGGAGCAATCACTGTTGATCGTGTTGCGGTCTGGACGGAAGGACGAGGCTGGATCTACTGGCGTCACCGGCCCAAGAATGCCGGAGTCGGCGCGAGCGTCCTCGGCCAAATGGAGTCGCTGTTGTCGCCGTCGTATCGGCATGTCGTAGAAGAAGATCAGGCCAGAAGAGTGCTGCGAATCGACCAGGCCGCTGGTGACGGCAACGGGCCCGCTGTGATCGTGGTGCGCGGCGATCGGGATCATTCCCGCTAGGCAACCGTGGTGGACGCAGGCGAATGTCGGTAGGGCTGTTTGGTTTTCAGCGGCGACGAGACCAGCCGCTCGAGTAGTGGTCTTGCGGTGACATCCGAGCGCGTCGGCGGCAACGGGCGCGGGTAGTTCGAGAGCATGCTGCTGCAGTGAGGTGATCTCGGGGCAGCCCCCGGTAGGTTGGCGGCGGTGTGACCGTGTGGTCTTGTCGGGCTGCGGTCGGTGGGGGTGGGGGTGCGCCGTTCTGGCGGGCATCGTTCGTGCTGGCCTTCGGATCGAGCACTGACGACCCGCCGAAACCGTCTCGATCCCCACAC
>NZ_JASCXP010000176.1:0-14189 GCF_030010695.1 Nocardia sp. CC201C | reverse complement strand
TACCCAGCTCGGCGATTCCCCACCCCCGCAACGCTCCGGCACGCTCCCCGGCATCCCCTCCGGCAGTCGGGCCGAACTCATCGAAACGGTGGTCGACCGCGCCATGTCCCAGATCGGCGTCGACTACGCCTGGGGCGGCGGCAATGAGAACGGCCCCACCCTCGGCATCCGCGACGGCGGCGTGGCCGACAGCTACGGCGACTACAACAAGGTCGGATTCGACTGCTCCGGCCTCATGATCTACGCCTTCGCCGGAGTGGGCGTCTCCCTCCCGCACTACAGCGGCTACCAATACAACATGGGCACCCGCGTGAACGTCTCCGACCGAGAACGCGGCGACATGCTGTTCTGGGGCCCCGGCGGCAGCCAACACGTAGCTCTCTACCTCGGCGGCGGAAAAATGGTCGAAGCCCCTCAATCCGGCGAAGTCGTCCGCGTGTCCCCGGTGCGCGAGGAGGGCATCATGCCCTACGCGGTCCGCATCGTCTGAACGCGGTTCGCGCGCCGCGTCGTGCGAAGTCGCCGCGTCCATCGAGGGTCACGGCTGGGGCAGCGGTCGCGAGTCCACCGGTCGTTTCAACGCCGTGAGCAGTTTCGCGCGGTCCGCGGGCGAACCGTTCCACTGCTCGTCGTCCTCGATCATGTCGACGAGGCCGCGGAACACCACGTCCAGCAGCCCGGGGAAGCGGGCCTGCAAATCCTCGTAGCGCAGGCGTATCAATCTGGTGCGGCCGACAACTGTCGTCCGGGTGATTCCCGCTTCCCGTAGCACGCGGTAGTGGTGCGACAGCGTGGATTTGTGCAGTTCGATGTTGTGGCTGAGTTCGCCGCAGTTCTCGCCCTCGTCACAGGCCAGACAGGCGACCAACTGGAGGCGGACCGGATCGGACAGCGCGTGCATGACCGCTGCCAGCTCGAGATCGGCGGTTGCCGGATGCGGCAGTTCTGCGGGCAACGGGCCTTCCTCCAGCTCTTGACAGTTTGATGATAATACAACAATCATTGTTGGATATTCTTCAAACAATTGGGAGGTTGGGATGTCCGAGGCGCTGCGCACACCTGTCACGGTCCTGGGCCTGGGGCTCATGGGTTCGGCGATCGCGAAGGCATTCCTGGCGGCGGGGTATCCGACAACGGTGTGGAATCGGACCGAGACGAAGGCCGGGGTCCTGGCCGACCTCGGTGCGGTACGCGGATCGTCGGTGGCCGATGCGGTCGCGGCCGCTCCGCTGGTCGTCGTGTCGTTGCTCAACGATGCGGCGGTCGCGGAGACGTTGCGCACCGCGGGCCCGGCGCTGCGCGGGCGGGTGCTGGTCAACCTGACGTCCTCGACCCCGGAGCAATCGCGCAGGCGAGCCGAGTGGGCCACGCACCACGGTGCCGACTACGTGGACGGTGCTGTCATGGCGGTACCGCAGGGCATCGGGACAGCGGAAGCGCTCGTGCTGTACTCGGGTTCCGAACGTGGCTATCGGACAGCCGAATCGGCGTTGCGGGTGCTCGCCGGGCAGGGAACCTACCTGGGCGCGGACTACGGTCGTGCCGCCGCGTTCGATGCCGCTCTGGTGTCGGTGTTCTGGCTCTCGTTCTTCGGCACGTCACTCGGCATCTCACTCGCCGAGGCCGAGGGGATCAAGGGCAGCGAGCTGGTGTCGTTCGTGCCCGCTGTGGTCGCGTTGCTGCCAGAGATGATGGCGGACACCGCCGAACAGGTCGAGGCCGGTCACTATCCCGGCCACGACACCACCATCGCATCGGCCTCGGACGCGTTCGCCTCTCTCCGCGATCTGATCGCGCGCCACGGAATCGACACCGGCATCGTCGACGCCGCGAACGCCGTCTTCCGGCGTGCGGTGAACGCAGGCCATGGGGCGGACGGACTCGCTCGGATCGTCCCGATGCTCTCCGGAAATCGCTAGCCGCACGCGGGTTCGCCATTCCTGTCGCACCCGACCCGCGCGACCGTCGTGACCGACATGCCGCTCGCGGTCAGACGGGCCGAATCATCGCTTCGGCGTCGCCCAGCCCGCCTCGCCCAGCTGCCGCGCCAATGAGTCCGCCTGTCGTACCCCTTGGCGGAAGGCTTCGGGCCAGCTCGCGAGCGGGTTGGCGGCGTAGGTTCGGAACACGTCGATCATGGCGGCGTCGGGACCGAACCGCACCACCGTGCCGGATGCGTGGGCGAGTTCGCTATGCGGCAGATCGCGCGAAACCATGTGTGCCAGTGGCTCGATGACCACGACAATATCGGCGTCCGCGGCGATGTCGGCGTTGGTCGCCGACCCCACCCCGCCATCGATGTAGTGGCGGCCGTCGACGACGACCGGCGGAAAGGCACCGGGAAGGGCATGGCTGGCGGATACCGCCGTCGCCAGTGGCACTCCACTTCCGCTGGTCCAGACCTGGCGCTCACCGCTCTCGGCCTCGACGACGACAACCCGCAGCCGGTCCGGCCAGGCGATTCCACCGACCAGCCGTTGCATTGGTTCGAGGTGCCTCGGCTGCGCCGGGTCCTCGGCCATCGCCAGCTGACCTACCTTGCGCCGCATCACATTCCGATCCAGGCTCGGGTCGAACAGCAGGGAGAACACCGACGCGAGCAGCTCGGGCTTCGGCGCGGGTCGAGCGTCCGCGCCGGGACCCTGATGGTCGGCGAACGATTCGAGATCGCGGCCGGTCGCCAGCGCCGCACCGACAATCGCGCCCGCGGAGGTACCGACTATCGAATCGGCCGAGCTGAGATCGATTCCTCGGCGGCGCAACTCGCCGGCCAATCCGGTCATCCACGCGGTCCCGGGGATTCCGCCGCCACCCAACACCACCGAGCGTCGAACAGTCCCCCCGGGCTTTCGATCACAACCACTGTCCATGCGAGCCATCGTAGGCGCACCGGTCGTCCGGCGCGGGTGAGCGCGAACCGTGTTGGGGGAGCGGCACTTCCGCTATCGCCGATTCGATGACAACTCGTCATCCGAATCGCGAGTTACTGGCCAATAACATGACTGGCCGTTGCTGCTCAGTGGAATTCGGACCGGGACAATATCTACTCCGGTGTGTCTTCTCGCGGAGGTCTGATCGCTGTCGTGTCGACGGGTTCGAAGTTGGGATTGGGGATGATTCCCGCGTCCGGGTCGTTGTTGTCGATCAGAACACCTTTGATCTTGTCTGCGGGAATGCCGCCCATGAAGACCACTTCGTCGTCGTCGAACATGGCGTAGTCCGGCCCGAAATGGTCGTTCATGTCGACAGCTCCACGAGCGCCTTCCACCACATAGATGTGGCCTCCCGTTTTCACGTAGCCCGGCGTGACATCATGGCGCTTGGAAGTCCACACGTAGTTTCGCTTCGGCGGGTAACCGAATGCGCCGGGCGTGATCACCGTGTCGTCCCCCCAGGGTTTGAAGCCCTCGTTGAAGATGACTTCTGGTGGACGTTTGTCAGCCCGGTACACGGTACGCAGGTAAGGCAATTTTCTGCTGAGCTCATCGGGAAAAGGAAGCGGCTCGCCCATCTGCCGAGCTTGGCGTTCCATATCGTCTTGCCATTCCCACATCGCTTTCGCGCGCGACATCCCGGTTATATCCTGCTGTCGTAGGTGATCGAGTTTCGCCCCCATCGCGACGCCCCAGGTACGAGCCGCGAGTCGTTCCCGATCCCGCGGTGACTCCGGGTTCATGTCCGGCACAACGTATCGCTGTACGTAATCGCGCAGGTCCCGATAGGTGAGCAGTCCCCGGTCGAGTGCGGCTCGAAGCGTCGCGCCTGCGATACGGGCGTCTCCCGAGATACCGCCGAAGCGCTCGACGAGCTCCTGGTCTTCGTGTGCGAAGCGTGTCGCGGCATCCTCGATCCCCTGACCGGTCGTCCGCAACTCGGCAGGTACCCCAACGCCCACTTTTCCTGCTGCCCCCATGAGGCGATCTCTGGCAGCCGACATGATGTGAACGAGCTTGGCATTCACCGTCCACACGTGGGCAACCTCCTCAACGGGCTTTGGCAACGAGGTACGGGAGACCTCGCACGTTCAGCAACGATAGAGGAACGAGGCCAGTACTGAGATATCCATCCCGTTGTGCGAAGAGGATTTTTATGTCCTCTGTGGCGGATCGATAGCGTCGGATCAATGGAATGGAGTTTTCTTTCGGCGGCGGAACTTTCGGCTGTCCTGCGTGCCGGCGCGGTGACTTCGGTGGAGCTTGCCGAGGAGGCGATCGCCCGCATCGAGCGCGAGGACGAGGGGATCAATGCGATCTGTGTGCCGGACTTCGATCGTGCGCGGGCCGATGCACTGCGTGCCGACGAGGCGCGCGCCCGTGGGGAGGACCGGCCGCTGCTCGGTATTCCGGTGACGGTCAAGGAGTCCTACGACATGGCCGGGCTGCCCACGACCTGGGGCATGCCCATGTATCGCGACCATGTGCCGACCGAGGACGCGGTGCAGGTGTCGCGGTTGAAGGCCGCGGGTGCGGTGCTGCTCGGCAAGACCAATGTGCCGTTGGTGCTGCGAGATATCCAGAGCTTCAACGAGATCTACGGCACCACCAACAATCCGTGGGACCACACCCGCACCTCCGGCGGGTCGTCCGGCGGGTCGGCGGCGGCCCTGGCGGCCGGATTCGGTGTGCTGTCCATCGGCTCCGATCTCGCCGGTTCGCTGCGCACCCCCGCGCACTTCTGCGGTGTCTACGCGCACAAGCCGACGCTCGGGTTGGCGCCCACCCGCGGCATGGTCGCGCCGCCCGCACCGGCACTGCCGATCGACCTCGATCTCGCCGTGGTCGGTCCGATGGCGCGCACCGCCCGCGATCTCACGCTGTTGCTCGATGTGATGGCCGGACCCGACCCGCTGACCCACGGCATCGCCTACGACATCGCACTGCCGCCCGCGCGCCACGAACGGCTGTCGGACTTCCGCGTCCTGATCATCGAGGAGCATCCGCTCATCCCGACCGGTTCGGCGGTGCGGGCGGCCGTCAACCGAGTCGCCGAGGCGCTCGCCGGTGAAGGCGCTCACGTCGAACGGCACAGTCCGCTGCTGCCCGATCCGGTCGAAGCCGCGACGACTTACATGCAGCTGATGCTGTCGAACGCCGCCGCGAACCTCCCGATCGACGCATACGACCAGCTACGGACCCACGCCGCCACCCTGTGCGCGGACGACCACAGCCTCGACGCGGCGCGGCTGCGCGGCATGGTGCTCAGCCACCGCGACTGGGTCGAGGCGAACCACCGCCGCGAACTCCACCGTCAGGGCTGGCGGCGGCTTTTCGCCGAATTCGATGCCGTGGTCTGCCCCATCACGCCCACGCCCGCCTTCCCGCACAACCACAAGGGAGGTCTGGAGGACCGGCACATCGACATCGACGGCGTCGAATACCCGTACTTCGATCAGTTGGTCTGGGCGGGCATGGCCACCATGCCCGGCCTGCCCGCCACCGCCATACCCGTCGGTCGGTCCGCCGAGGGATTGCCGATAGGTGTGCAGCTCATCGGTCCCATGTTCGAGGATCGCACCCCACTACGGCTGGCCGAGCTGTTGGAGCGGAAGATCGGTGGCTTCCGGGCACCGGAGTAGCACACCGTTCATACGCCTTGTTCCCATGAAGGAATGGAGGCTTGCACAAGGCGCCTTCTGTCGATCTTGCCGACCGCCGTTGTCGGCAGGCTCTCCACGGTCTCGACTCGGTCCAGCACCTTGAATTCGGCGAGGCCGCGTGCGCGAAGGAATCTGTTCAGGTCCGCAGCGGTGGGCGGATCGGTATCAGGATGTGTGGCGACGAATGCGCAGATGCGCTCGCCGAGGTACCGATCGGGGACACCGACGACTGCCACGTCACGGACAGCGGGGTGGGCGCGGACATGGCGTTCCATGTCGGCTGGGGCGATCTTCTCGCCCGCTCTGTTGATCATGTCCGTGGCGCGGCCTTCGACGACGATATCGCCATCTGCGGTGATGCGGGCAAGGTCTGCGGTGCGGTAGAAGCCGTTGCGGGTGAACGCCATTCGGTTCCGCTCGCCGCCGTTCCAATATGCCCTGATCGTCGACGGCCCCCTGGCCAGCAGGTGACCGATGGCGCCCGGCGGTACATCGCGGTCATGGTTGTCGACGATGCGTATTTCGTCGGCCGGTGACATCGGCTTGCCCTGTGTCGTCGTGATGACCTCGTCCGAATCGTCGAGTCGCGTATAGCAGACGAGTCCTTCGGACATCCCGTACGACTGCTGTAGTACGCAGCCGAACGCCGGGCCCAATCGCCGTGCGACGTCAGGTGAGAGTTTGGCACCGCCGACTTGCAGGATTCGCAGGCTGGCGACGTCTATCGCCATCGCGGCCGCGACCTCCAACCAGATCAGAGCCAGCGACGGCACGAGAGCGGTGATCGTCACCCGTTCGCGCTGGATGAGTCCGAATACGAGGTCCGGGTCCGGACGGTCGGTAAGGACGACTTTGCCCCCGGAGTGCAGTGTGCCGAGCACTCCCGGCGATGCGAGTGGAAAGTTGTGTGCCACCGGAAGCACGCACAGGTAGACGCTGTCGGAATCAAGGCCGCAGAGCTGTGCGCCGGCGCGCACGCTGTACAGGTAGTCGTCGTGGGTGCGTGGGATCAATTTCGGTGTGCCGGTGCTGCCGCCCGACAACAGCAGCAGCGCGGTATCGCACGGCGCCGGCCCCGGAGGGAGCTCTCGGACGGTCGTGTAGAGGTTGGACAGCGCCCGGTTCTCCCCGGGGTCGCCCACCACGATGACAAGAACCGGAGGGTCGGCGCGGGCCGACATCCGACCCTCGAAGCCGTCCGGGACGTTCGTCGTTATGTAGGCGACCGCCGCCGTCGCTTCGCAGAGGTTCTCGATCTCGGTTGCTCGATAGGCGGGTAGCGCGAGGACCGGTACAGCACCGAGACGGGTGAGGGCGAATATCGCATCGAAGAACTCCACGATATTCGGCAGTTGGACAACCACTCGGTCGCCGGGGCGGACTCCGCGTTCGAGCAACCCTGCGGCCAGGCGGTCGGCTCGGTGGTCGAGTTCGGCGTAACTGATGCGGGCGGTGCCGCTGACGACGGCTGTGCGATCTCCGTGCCGCTCGGCCAGCCGAGCGAGAAGCTCACCGAATGTTTCTCCTTGCCAGTAACCTTCGGCTCGGTAGGACTGTGCGAACTCGGTCGGCCACATCGGGACTCCTCGACTATTGAGCATGCGAACGACGACTGTTGCTGCTTTCTGAGCTCAGCGACGCAATCGTGCGTTCGGCGTCGTCGGCGATAAATTCGATGTAGTAGCGGAAACGTTCGCAGAGACCGTCGACAAACGATCGGCTGAAAACGTTCGGATGATAGGATAATTCGAAGGTGAGATGATCACCCGGGTAGCCGTATAGCACCAGCGCGTAGTGGGTCGATTCGATGATCCCATAGCCGTCGATGCGCAGGCCCGAATCTTGACGCACGTACACGTCGGGCCGCATGAGATTCTGGAAGACGACCAGCGTATCGAACAGTGGGACAAATCCTGCGGCACCCTGGATGCTGTCCGAGTCCAGGAACTCATACCGGATCATTTCGCAATGCTGATCCCGGATCTGTGCGAGCAAGCTTGCCGCCGTATCTGCGTCGGAGATCCGCATGCGGATCGGAACATCGTTTATCAGCAATCCGACCGCCCGGTCGATCGCGGGAACGGAAGCCGGGCGACCACAGGTCGTATATCCGAAGGCGATATCGTCGCTACCGACGATTTCCGCGATGGTCAGGCCCCAGGCGCATTGGACGGCCGTACTGAGCGTGGTTCCCAGGCTGCGCGCACGGATCTCGAGATCGGTACCGACGGATTCCGATAGCGCCAGCTCGATTGTGGCGGTCGAGCCGATGGATTCCGGAGGTGCTGCGCTTGCGAGAACTGTGGGTCGTTCGATTCCGGCCAGGACCTTCCGCCATGCATGGAGTGCGCTCCGGCGATCCTGTCGAGAGAGCCAGCGTAGGTAGTCGTCATACGGATCGGTGCCGGTATCGACAGCCGTCGTCGGCTGCTCGGGAGCGTCGTACAGCATTGCCAATTCCGCTGCGAGGATTCCGGTGGACCACCCGTCCCAGAGAATGTTGCTGTGCGTGACAACCAGGCGGAATCGAGCACGCCCACGTTTGATGAGCATGATCCGGAACAGTGGCGGCCGAGTCAGGTCGAAACGTGACGTCAGTTCGTCACGCAGCAAGGCAGCTTCATCGATTTCCTGTTCGCCGAGGTCGCAGTAGCGCCATGCCAGTGGCACCGCGGTGCCGACCTCGCGTACCCACCGGCCGTCCCCCGATGCGATGCGAAATCCGGAGTGGCAGTTCGGGTGCCGCTGGACAAGCTGTTTCGCGGCCGCCTGGAGTCGTGGTACGTCCAGGTCGCCCGAGATGTCGACGTAGAGCATCACGGCCTCCGTCTCCGCGCCGTACGTGCCCGCGACGTCGAGCATGTGCGGCTGCAGAGGCGACAGTGTCTGTGGCCGACCCGAGTCTGCCGCCGGCGGGGCCGTCCCGGCCATGGGTTCTGTGGAGGGCAACGAGGATCGGCGCGCCGCCAAGGCGGCGAGGCGTTCGGGGGTGCAGTCGGCTAGTAGGTCTTCCGTCCAGATCGGTAGGCCCGAAGCCCTGGCTCGTACCGTGAGCGCTATGGCTCGGACACTGTCTCCTCCGAGTTCGGTGAAGGTCATGAACGGACTGACACGCGGGATCTCGAGTATCTCGGAGAACAACTCGCACAGTGCGATTGCCGCCTCCCCGTGGACCGGATCCCGTCGGGAGTCGTCGCCATACTCCGTACTGTGAGCCATCGGCGGCACCTCTCTCACGGCGGCAGACATTGCCGCACACGGCATGGAGTCGACAGTCCCGGCGTCGGAACCGACCGGTTTCGACCAGCAGCGCGGGCGCGCGTCGACACCTTCTCACGGCGGTCATATGTCATATGGTGGAACACCGTGACTCCGATCGGATCCACGGCGCCCGTGTCGCCCTGTCTCGTCATCGATCTCGAACGGATACACCGAAACTACAGCGCACTCCGGTCCGCATTGCCGACGACACGGATTCGTTTCGCGGTCAAGGCTGCCCCGGTGTCCGAGGTGATAGGGCTACTCGCCGATGAGGGCGCGGAGTTCGATGTGGCCAGCGTGGGCGAGATCGAGCAGTGTCTGAGTCTGGGCGCCGACCCGGCCGTCATGTGCTACGGCAATCCAATGAAAAAGGCGACCCAGATCGCCACCGCTTACGCGGCAGGTGTGCGCCGGTTCGTCTTCGACACCGAGGACGAGCTGGATCGGATCGCCGACCACGCCCCGGGCGCCGAGGTCGAGTGTCGGTTCCTGGCCGCAGCGCCGCGGTCGCGGTTGTCGTTCGGTGCCAAATTCGGCTGCACGCCCGGGGAAGCGGTGCGGCTGCTGGTGCGGGCGCGCGATCTCGGGCTCCGGGTACTCGGACCGTGCTTTCACGTGGGCTCGCAGCAGCTGGATCCGGCCGCCTGGCGGATCGGGATCGAACAGGCCGGCGGTATCGCGGAAGCGCTGGCCACCAAGGATGTATCCGTCGAATCCGTGAATATCGGTGGCGGCATGCCGATTTCGTATGCCGACCCCGTGCCGGACCTGACCGAGCTGGGTTCGGTGATCACCGCCGCGGCGGCGCGGCACCTCCCGGAGCACGCCGATCTGGTGGTCGAACCCGGCCGTGCCCTGGTGAGCAGCGCCGGTGTGATTCACGCCGAGGTCGTGAACGTGCGCACAGCGCCGGACGGGCGGCGCTGGGTGTACCTGGATATCGGCCGCCACGGCGGACTGATCGACACCGAATACATTGCCTACCGAATCGAGACGAGCCGGGACGGTGATCCGGCGGAGCAGGTGGTCATCGCCGGGCCGACCTGTGCTGACGGCGATGTGCTCTATCAGCGCACCAGTGTTCTCCTGCCGTCCACGCTGCGAGCCGGTGATTCCGTGCGGATCCTCGATACCGGCGCCTATACGTCGAGCTTTTCGTCGGTGTTCTGCAACGGTTTTCCGCCCTTGGCGGTTTATGTTGTCGGGGTGAGGTGAGACAGCCCGTCGCCCCGGCCGACGCCACGGTCGGCCTTAGGAGTCGTATGGGAAGCCCACAAATGCCGACGCAGCTCGAGCGAACCGATCGGGCACTGCTCGACGATGCGCTGTCGTTCGTGCGTAGTGCTTCGGTCGATGCCGTTCTCGCTGTCGTGGCGCCCGGTCTGACCGGAACACAACGGGCCGAGGTCGCGGCACATACCGTCTTGGCGCACGTTGCCGCTCTGGTCTTCCCGGCATCGACCGAGGGATTGCTAGCCGAGCTGCGCGCCCTCGGCATGGTCGTCGGCGAGCCGTTGCCGAGCGTGGTCGTGCGCGGCCGACTCGCCCGCCGCTACGGTCTGGACGCCGACGCCCTGGAGGTCGCGATAGTCCACGTGCGCGATGCCGCACACGACGCCGACTCTCCGATGGTCGAGCTGTTCGTCCTGCCCCTGCCCACAGGTGGCGGACTGTCCCGGATCGCCACCCACGAGCGGTCGGAATGCAACGAGTCGCATATCGCACTGCAACTCGACACGACCGACGACGTGATCGTCGCACGGTTGGGTGCATTGTTGATCGAGCGCGGCGGACTGCTGCCCGACGGCGGCGGATACAACTCGTTCGAGGATTGCACGGCACTGTATTTCCGTACTCCGCACACCGATATCCCGAATCCCTATCGGCGGATCGAATTGCGTGTCAGCGGCAGGGCGTGCCGACGATGGCATCAGGACTCGGAGAACATTGTCAAGGTGCCGGTGAACGTTCCAGCGGTGACGCCCGGACATACGCCTTCGGAGAACGTCAGCGTCGTCTTGTCAACGAATTTGTAACCCGTGTAATTGCCGGAATCGATGGTGACCGCGAACTCTCCCTCGCCGGAATCGCCCGACATGGTCGCATTGACCTGTTCCTCCCGGACGGTGCTTGTCGTGCCGTCCGACCACGTCAACACGCCGGTGCCCTGGTGGTCGGTAGTCGGTCCCTCGCATTGCACCGTCTCGGTTCCGTTCAGTACCATCTGCACCGGGTACGGTTTGTCCGCATCGATTGCGGAGCCGGAGCAATCACTGTACGAAACAGTGGCGTTCCAGGCTGCGGGTGTCGCCGTGCCCAGGACTCCAGGCCCCAGCCACGTCACGCCCCCGGTCTCCTCGCAGGTCATTATCGGTGCGGCTGCATGGGCCGGAGCCGGATTCATCCCACCCTGCGCGAAAAGCGCACCTATTCCGATAACGACGAGGGCTACGGCACCATATTGACGGCGTACGGCCAATGTTTCGACCTCTCCTGCGGTTCGGACATCTGTCACAACGGCGCCAGAGCTGTGCCGACTGGCAAATGATACATGCGTCGCCAGCTGACATTCGGTATTTGTGCCGTACCGCCGGGGCCCCAAGGGCCGCCATGACAGCAACGAAACACAACCGGGAAAGCCGAGCTTGCCGTCGCTCGCGAGCGGGCTGCCGCCGATCCGTCAGGCGCTGGCCGGTCCGTCCAGCAGGCGGCGGATTTCCTGGTCCGGGTACGGGGTATTGCGGCTCTCTCGCTGGAACGCACGTATGAAGTCGGACATCGTCGCGGCGACAGGAGCGTGCCGAGTGAGGACTGCGGCCGCCTCCTCGGTGACGCCCTCCGGCGGTTTCCCCGCGGCGAGGGCGCGGACTATCGCGGCGCGTGCCTCCCCTCGGAGCCGGTACACGGCGGTGACCAGCCAGTTGACCAGGTAGGCGGAGGTGTAACCGCGGTCGTAGCTCTGGTTCCGGTGGAAGAACGCGACCTCCTGCGGCGAGAGGTCGAACCCGGAGGAGAGCGCGAGGCCGTAGTCGCCGAAGTAGAGGCGTCGACCGTCGGTCAGGATGTTTCCGAAGTGCGCGTCGAAGTGCAGCAGCCCGCGGCTGTTCATGAATCCGGTGCCGACGGCCAGCTCCCGCTCCACCATGGCGTAGACCCGACCGGCATCCTGCGCGTCCGCGTCGATCTGGGCGCTGAGCCACTGGTGCAGGTTGTGCGGGATGTACTCCAGGAACAACGCGATGCTCGCGGTGGAGTCCCGGAGGGCCTCGATCCGGTGGCGTACCTGCGGTCGCCCCTCCCAGTACGCGACGGCGCGATCGATGTCGCCGAGTTCCTCCGGCAGCGGCGTCGTATCAGGCAGCACCCGCCAGTGGTACATCAGCGGGAACCGCTCGTACTCGGCCGCGAGCACCCAGTTCGTCGTCATGGTGTGCACGGCGAGCTCACGCCAGGCCCCGAAACCCGGCCCGCCGATGAGGCCGACGCCGTACTGGCAGCAGAGCGGCATGTCGAACAGGTTGGCCGTGGACCGGACGTGCTCCGGCTGCCGTTCCAGGTCGGTGAGGGGAATCCGCTTCACGAAGACCTGAGTTCCGGCGATCTCCAATAGCGCCGACTTTCCGCCGATACCGGCACCGATCGGCGCGGCTGCGTCGAGAAGTTCGAGTAACCCGTGATCGCTATGCAGCGCCAGGGCCGTGGATGCGGCGCTGTGGGCGAGCAGGCGCGCCGGGCGCGACATATCAGGGGTGGGAGCAGCGTGCGGCGGATCGGACGTCACCGCATGGAACGTAGTCCAACCCAGCCCTGGTCCACCGTCCGCGCCGCCTCGTGATCTTGTAGGTTCGGTTGATGTCCGACAGCGTGTGGGATATCAAAGCACTGTTCGATTCCCTGCTGGCATGTCCCGACGGATGGGGAGTCAGCGAATTCGCACCTTGGTTCGAGCAGCGACCACGGCTGCGCGCCGCACTGCACGAATGTGGCGCTCCGGCCGCGCACCGCTCGCCGATTCCCCCGGAACGACGGTGGCAGCTGTACGGCGTGAGTCGACTCGTGGACGTCCTGCTCGTGCCGCATCAGCCGCACTACATGGAGAGCGCCTATCTGGGCGCGGCACCCGCCGCATGGTCGGAATTCACCGCGATGATCGGCGCAGTCCCCATCTCCGAGAACGAGTTCCATCCGTTCTTCCACGAGATCGTCGACGTTATCGTTGCCGACGACCCCCGAGAACCGGTCACGATCGCCGAGCAGCACTGGCCTGGAGCGTTCCTGGGCAATCTGCTACTGGTCCGGTCGGGAGTCACCGTCCGCGCCGGTTCGTCGATCCTCGACCCGCACGCGGCCGCACGATCCAGCATGTACTGGACATTCTGGCGCTGCTATCGAAAGGTGCAGGACCTGTCCAACGGCTGGGGTTCGAATTCGCAGTGGCGCACGAGCTTTCGCCGCGACTACTGCATCGACGGTGGATTGCACTACAACATCGATGCCCGGTGGGAGGACGATCCCGCGCCTGCCGACGACGATCTCACCCCCCGAGAACGGCTGGACCTGTTGCGCTTTCGGCACGGCGTCCTTCGAGACCTCGGAACCGAACGCTGGCCCTACGACGATCACCACGTCGAGCGCTGGCGACCGTGACGGCCATACGGGGAGAGTGCCCTGCGCGGGCTGACCGTGCGGAACGAACCGGTCGGTCCCGTGGTCGAACGCATCATGATCTACATTGCCGCCAACGGGTCGCTTCCGACCGGCCGGGCAGGGCGGACAGAACGCACTGATTCGATGGTCACGACGGTTTTGGGTGACACCCAGGATTCCCCGCCGCTTCGCCAGCGTCCACCCGTTCTTCTGCTCCGGGTCAGTGGCCAGACCCGATACATTCTCACGTGCCCTGGCGCGCGGGTCAGGCCGACAGAATCTGGTCGCGGCCCCGTGTCATCAACGAATCCAGTTCGGCCACCAGCCGATCCAATATCACCGGACAGGTCTACCAGCACTGATTCCAGTGCGTGCCGTTGCAGGATCAGCCCAGATCAGGGCGACGAGTACAAGCGTTTCTCCATGTAGCCGAAACCGGTCACGAGATCCTCATCCATTTAGAGGCATCCAGCAGATCCAGCAGCTCATCGTGGCCCGACGGGGTGCCGGGGCTGTCGAGCGACAAACTGAAGTAGGTTCTGGGACAGGGCAACCGGCGCGAGATCTGCGGGCTCGCGCCGGTTTCTGCTCACGACATCCATCGGGGACTGCGCTTGTTGGAAGGGGTGCGTGAATTGGTTTTCTCATTCTGCCGCAACCCTTTCCACGATAGAATTACGGCATG
>NZ_JASCXP010000175.1:0-14190 GCF_030010695.1 Nocardia sp. CC201C | reverse complement strand
GGCGTGAGCCTTGTTTGCCGGGACCAGCCCGCGCACGAACTCCGGGGCCGCCGCTCGGCCCCGGAGTTCCGCTGTCTCACAGGCTTTCCGCGCTCACAGCCGCTCGGCGATCTCCAGCAGCTTCGCCCGCGACCGTTCCGGCGCCTCGGCCTGCACGCTCAGCTGGTCCATGACCTGCCGGTACAGCTCCAGATCCTGACGACGGTCCAGGTAGAGGGCGCTGGTCAGCTGCTCCAGATAGACGATGTCCGGGAGTTCGGGCTCGGCGAAGCGCAGCATGGTGAACGAGCTGCCCGCCGCGGCGTGGCCGCCGGCGGTGTAGGGCAGCACCTGAATGGTGATATTGGGCAGCTTCGACATCTCCACCAGATGCTCGATCTGCTCGGCCAGCACCTTCTCACCGCCCACGGGGCGATGCAGCACCGCCTCGTCCAGCACCGCCCAGAAGCTCGGTGCGCCCGGTGCGGTCAGCAGCTCCTGCCGACGACGACGCAGCGAGACGCGACGCTCGGCATCGGCGTCGTGCCCGAGCGCCACCACCGAGCGGGCGTAGTCCGGGGTCTGCAACAACCCCGGCACCAGCTGGCCCTCGTAGGTACGAATGCTCTTGGCCGCGTGCTCGAGTCCGAGATAGGTCTCGAACCAGGGCGGCAGCAGATCTCCGAAGCGATGCCACCAACCGGGCTGGTTCGCCTTGCGCACCAGATCCAGGAATGCCTCGCGTTCGCCGGGATCGTCGACACCGTAGAGCGTCAACAGATCCCGGACGTCGCGTTCCTTGAATCCGGTCCGCCCGAGTTCCAGGCGGCTGATCTTCGCGTGCGAGCCGCGGATGTGTTCACCAGCGGCTTCGCGCGTGATGTTGTTCGCCTCGCGCAACTTGCGCAGCTGACCCCCGACGGCGATGCGCAGGGCAGTCGGGCCACGCTCGGCGACAGTGGAATCCACCCGACCGTGTACAGCCGATTCTGCGATCATTGGGTCTCACTCCGATGCTCGGGTTATGCCGGCAGTGGACCACAACCCATCGTCGCGAACCACCGCGCCGATTGCCAATGCTACCTTTCAGCGCGCCAAATCGTCGAACTCTCCGCTCTTCGCGCCGCGCAGGAACGCATCGATCTCGGGGCGGGTGTACACCAGCACCGAGCCCAGCGGGTCACGCGAGTTCCGCATGGCCACCAGACCGTTGGACAGTTCCGCCACCTCCACGCAGTTTCCGCTCGGATTGCTGAAAGTGCTCTTGCGCCAAGCGAGTTCCGAGGGATCGATCCGGGTTGCCGATGTGCGTGTCATTTCCGACTCCTTGTCAAGTACCGCCCGCAGACGGTGTGCCCAGTACTTGCAAACGTTCGATCAGATGTTCTTACAGTTGCAACCGCAACCAGAACGATAGCACGCAGATTGCTCGCAAACGATCCCCTTCGGGTTCCTGATCCTTTGCAACACAACAGCTTTGATCTTGATGAAGCTCACACACTGCGAAGTTGCAAACTGAAACAGACGTTAACGACTGGTCGGTACGTTTAATCCCCGGGGCGAATCCCCCGTCCAGCAAGTCCGGATTTGCCGAATCTTGTACTGTCACTGGGCAGATCAGCATCCGTTCGCATGCGCACTCTCGTCGAGGAGAACCTCATGTCCGACACCGATCCCGCGATCCGAACCGACATCCCCCACTCCGCACGGATCTGGAACTACTGGATGGGCGGCAAGGACAATTACGACATCGACCGGGTCGTGGGCGACGCCAGCCTCGAGATCGACCCTGATATCTCCGCCATGGCCGTGCAGTCGCGGCAGTTCCTCATCCGCGCCGTGCGCTTCCTCGCCGGGGAGGTGGGCCTGCGGCAATTCCTCGATATCGGCACCGGCCTGCCCACCATGCAGAACACCCATGAGGTCGCGCAGGGCATCGCCCCCGAGGCCAAGGTGGTCTACGTCGACAACGACCCGCTGGTGCTCGCGCACGCGCGGGCCCTGCTGACCACCACCACCGAGGAGGGGGTCACCACCTATATCGACGCCGATTTCCACGAACCGGAGAACATTCTGATCTCTGCCCGCCAGGTGCTGAATTTCAGCCAACCGGTCGGTGTCATGTTTATGGGGGTACTCGGCCACGCCCGCAGTTACGAGGATATGCGCCACATCGTGCGCACCGTGCTCGAGGCCGTGCCGTCCGGCAGTTATCTGGTGTTCTGGGACGGCACCGTCGACAACCCGAATTACGTGAAGCTCTGCGAGGAGTACACCAAGTCGGGCGGCGTTCCCTACGACCCCCGCACCCAGGAGCAGCTGGCGGCGGTCTTCGAGGGCCTGGAGTTGGTCGAACCCGGCTTCGTTCCCATCACCCGCTGGCGGGTCGACCCGGCACAGGTGGGTTCGATCCAGGACGTGTCCGCATACGGGGGCGTGGCGCGTAAACCCTGACGCCACAACAACACCGAACCGGACGAAAGCCGCGCAACACCGGGCTCGATCGTGCAGATGTACTTGCATCTGCACGATCCGCCACTTTAAACTCGTGATGACGAACAGGCCGGAATGCACCGGGCGGTACAGGAAGCGCCGAGCCAGCGTCGCCATCCGATATCTCAGCGGCCAGAGGCGTCCCCATGACTCAGATGCTTCAGCATTCCGGTACACCTCGCTCCATCGGGTCCGGAAAAGCTCACTTCACCGATATCAGCGGTGACTGCTCGGTGGAGCCGCGCGCTCTCACCTACCGCCAGGCACGGGCCGTGCTGCGCGCCCACGACCAGCACTTCGCCTGCCGACAGTATCTGGCCGCGGTGGCCTTTCTCTCCGCGGACTGCGACGACGACTGACCGCGGGCGCCACATGGTCGGTGGGATTCCCTTGCGTACCAGCGCATGCGACGGGTACCCCGGAAGTGGGACCGAACGCCACTGGAACGAGCGCCGAGATGATACTGACTGTCGCACAGGACCTGATCACCGCCGACCTGTACGCACAGGTCTTCAATCCCACGCCGGAGACGCCACCGGTCGCGGACAAGCTGCTCAAGCTGGTCCGCTACTTCACCTGGTTCGTACTCCTGGCCGGCACCCTCGCGATTATCTACGCGGGCGGTAAGTTCGCCTGGGAGAAATGGCAGGGCGGGCCGCTCGAATCACCCAAGCGGGTGGCGGCCGCGCTCGTGGGCGGCATTGTCGCCACCAGCGCGGGCACCATCATGAACGCCGCCATCGGGCAGTAATCGCGAACGACTCACCGGATTTCCGACATTTCCGGCAGTCGGGAATTCTCGTCCCAGACAATGAGACCGAGCGTTATGCGGTGGCGGCGTGCCGCACCGGCCCCCCGGTCGCCGCGGCGGTGTCCACACCGACGAGTTCGACGAACTTCGCCACCACCTTCTGGTGGTACATCCCGAACAGGTCCTCGAACAACGCCAACTGCGCCTCGCTGGGGCCGCCGTCGGAATCCCACACCGCCACCAGCGCCCGCCAGACCAGCACGTGCAGGTCCGGTGAGGCCGCGAAGTACGCCTGCACCGCCTCCGGCACCTCCAGCACCATATCGCCGATGGAGTTCAGCACGGCGCGCTGCATGGTGTGTCCGAGGGCGGTCTGCAACCGGCGCAGCAATGCGAGTTCGATGGTGAGCATCCGCCGGGGGTCCGGATCCTTGCTGCGCGCAATGGATTCCAGCTCGTCGATATCGGCCTTGAGCACGGCGGGATCGATGCGCCGCTCCCCCTCGGTGTAGTCGAGCAGGGTGTCGAGGACGATGGCCCGCTCCTCGTCGACAATGCTGCCGAACATCTCCAGCGCGACCTCCGGCATGGGCATGGACAGCCGGAACAGGCGACGGTACACCTCCACCCCGCCCTCGGTGCGCACATCCCGGATCGTGAATCCCTTGCCGCGGTGCGCATCGACGAAACCGTAGGATTCCAGGCGTCCCAGAATCAGCTGTGCCGTCGCACGATTCATCTTGAACTCGTCCGCGACCTGTCGAACGGACGGCATCAGCTCGCCGGGGGCGTACTGCCCGAACGCGACGCGCCGCGCGAGCTCATCCGCGACGTCCGCGACGACCGTCCGCTCTCCCATCTTGGCACCTTCCATACCCGTATTACGTCCCAGACAGCTTAAGTGTTAACCGGGCAAACCGCACATGCGTGCGGAATCGCGGGATTTGCCGGGAATCGCCTCGTAGTGCGGCGAGCGCACGGCATGGCAGGCGGCGCGCCGACGCGCCCGGAGTTCGCTCACGCGTCGTCCGCGAGCGCCCCCGCCCACCGGCGCGACCACGCCCACAGCGGCTCCAGCGCGGTCGCGAGTTCCCTTCCGGCAGGGGTCAACTCGTAGCTCCGATCGGTTTGCTTGACCACCGCGCCCGCACTCTGCAACCGCTGCAATCGCACCGAGAGCATGCTCGACGAGCAGTTGCCCATCCGGCGGCGCAACTCCAGAAATCCGAGCGGTCCGGGCTCGAGTTCCCACACCACCCGCAGCACCCACCGCTGCCCCACCAGATCCATCACCGCGAGCAGGGGCAGATCCGCGGTATTCGCGCGGCTGGCGGCGGGAGGTTCGCTTGCACTTCTCATTTAGAACCAGGATAGTGGTTCTGAATCAGAAGCACTGGTGCGGGGCCGGGACGATCGAACGGAGTGATGTGTGAGCCGAATTGTGTTGATCACCGGGGCATCCCGGGGCATCGGCGCCGACACGGCGCGGGTGCTCGCGGCGCGCGGCGACCATGTGGTGCTCAACTACCGGGAGAAGCGGCGGCGGGCCGAGGCGGTCGCGGCCGAGATCGTGGCGGCGGGTGGCAGCGCGTCGGTGGCGGGGGCCGACATCACCGATGCCGAGGCGGCGACGGGGCTGATCGACGCGGTGGTCGCGGAATTCGGGCGGCTGGATGTACTGGTGCTCAATGCCTCCGGCGGATTGGAGCGCGGCGCGGCGGCCGACTACGCCATGGCCGTCAATCGCGACGCCCAGTTGCGGCTGACCCGGCGGGCACTGGCGCACCTGGGGCCGGGTGGCCGCGTCGTCTTCGTCACCAGTCATCAGGCGCACTTCTCCGAGACCCGCCCGGTGCCCGGCGGATACGAGCCCATCGCGCGCAGCAAGCTGGCCGGGGAGCGGGCGCTGCGTGAGCTGTGCGGTGAATTCGCCGGGCGGGGAATCGGTTTCGTGGTGGTGTCCGGGGACATGATCGACGGCACCATGATCGTGCGGCTGCTCGAGCGCCGCGACCCGGACGCGGTCTCCGACCGCCGCGATCACGGTGCGCTGCCGACCGTGGCCGAATTCGCCACCGCCGTCGCCGACGCCACCGCGGTGGCGGCCGAACCCGGACACACCGTCTACGTGGGTGGCGCGGACTTCCTGAACCCGGCGCGCACCTCCTGACCGGCTGCGGACGGCACGATTCCGGCACGGACTGCCTGGTCAGCACTGAGAGCTCGGGTCAGCCCGCTCGGGTCAGCAGAGGCGCGCATTTCCGGTGGTGAGTCGCGCGGAGGCGTGACAGCATGAGCGGATGCCGCACTGGCTCGATGTGCTTCCCGAGTTCCTGCTCGCCTGCCTCGTGCTGGCCGCGCTGCCCGGCCCCGCCACCGCGCTGTTCCTGCAACGTTCGGTTCGGGACGGGCGGCGGGCGGGGCTGGCGGCGGTGGCGGGCAATGAGATCGGCGTATTCGGGTGGACGTTGGCGGGCGGGGCGGGACTGTCCGCACTGCTGGTGGCCAATCGGGTACTCAACCACGCGGTGCATATCGTCGGGGCGGCGGTGCTCATCTGGCTCGGGGTGCAGGCGTGGCGCAGCGCGCGCCGGCCGGAGCTGTCGCGGGCCACCCTCGCACCGCGCGGACGCACACCGGGCGCGGCCTTCCGCGCCTCGCTGCTGTCCATCGCCGCCAACCCCAAGGCCGCCGTCTTCGGGCTGACCATCCTGCCGCAATTCCTGCCCTCCAGCGGCCCGGTGCTGCCGACGGTGCTGGTGCTCGCGATCATCCAATTGGTCGTCGACACCGCCTGGTGTGTGGGCGTGGTGCTGGCGGCGGAGCGGGCCGGCGCCTGGTTGCGCGATACCCGCGTCCGGCAGCGGGTCGAGCGGTGCCTGGCGGCGGTCCTGGTGACGCTCGGCTTCGGCCTCGCCGCCGATGCGCGCTGACGCGAGTGAACCGGTCGGTACCGATTCCGTGTGTATCCGGGCCGCGGGCGGGAACTCCCCGCACATGGTGAACGACGTCGAGAAGCGGTGGTCGGACCCGAAGATGTTCCGGCATGCGGCCTGGTACGTCGGCGGAGTGGTCGTACTCACCGCCCTCGCGGTCGCCGTGCTCGAGCTGGCGACCGACCCCTCGCGGGCGGTGATCGCGTTCGTACCGGGAGCGGTGCTGCTGGTGGGCGGCATCGTCGCCTTCGTACTCGCGTTCCGCGCCTGGCGGCGGCGCGGAGCGTGGCCGATCTGGCACGGGGCGGGCTGGTTCCTGTTCGTGCTCATGGTCGTCTACCTGGCCATCGCGAGCGGCACCGCCTAGCCGCGACCCGCAACATCGCCTGGCCGCAACACGCAGCACCACCAGGCGCAACGCACAACATCACCGCCGCGACGCGCAGCGCTACTCAGCAGCGACGCACGACATCGCCTGACCGCGACACTCAGCACCACCCAGCCGCAACACGCAGCCTTACCCAGGCGCAACGCACAACATCACCGCCGCGACACGCAACACCACCCAGCAGCGACGCGCGACATCACCTGACCGCGACGCTCAGCGCACCGGGCAGCGCACCGCCCCGTCGGCCGTGCCGTCGTGCTGGTCGTACGGGGTGCCGCGAATCCCGGCCCGCGCGGCGAGCACCCGCGCGACCCGGGTGTTCACATCCCACATGGGGTCGACGCGGTGCGAGCGGCGCAGCATCCGCCGCCGGGCTCCCGGCAGCCGGTCGTCGAGGGCACGCCAGCGCACCGCGGCGGTGGCGGCGACCCCGGTCAACTCCCGCCACGGGTGGATCGGCACCGAGCGCAGCGGGGTGTCCGCGAGCAGCGCCCGCACCAGGCCCGGGCTGCTGTAGTACGCGAGCAGGCCCACCAGCGGCGCGGTGGCCAGCGCCCGCGCCCGGTCGCCGACACCGCCGCCCTCGAACCGTCGGGTGGCCGCACCCGCCATGGTGGCGGTCCACTCCGGCGCGGTGCCCGCGGTCGCCACCATGAAGTCCGCCATCTCCATCCCTTCGCGCGCCGAGCGCGGAATCAGCTCCTCGGCGACCCCGAACACATACGCGATATAGGCCCAGTAATGCATGACCGCGTCGAGTTCCCTCGTCCCGCACCGCCGCCCGTGTACATGGTCGAAGCAGATGGGTGAGATGCCGAAGGTGACCGCCGCCCCCATGGTGGTGGCGTTGGAGATGGGGTTGCCGTGCAGCGCGAAATGCTCATCCCCCCAGCGGCGGCGCAGCCCGGCGCGCACCTGGGCGTGCATGAGCCGCACCCGCACGGTGTCGGCGAAGACCGGCGACCAGCGGTCGAGCGCACCGGGCAGGGTGACGCTGCGGAACCAGTTCGCGGTCTCCAGATTGCGTCGATACGGGTCGTTGACGAAGCGTCCGGTGGCACCGGTGGCGGAGGCCACCTCCGCGCCGACGAAGGTGCCCATGAAGTCCTGCACCCCCATGGCCAGCTTCCCGGCCAGCGAGACATTGATCCAGCGGCGGCGACCGTACTCCCACAGGTCGGGATCGAACCAGTCCGGCGGATCGTCCAGGTGCGCGAAGAGATCCACCAATTCCGGCGGCGGATCGTCCAGGCTGTCGATACCGTGCGCGAGGGCCTGGTCGAGCAGCTCACGGCAGCGGGTGTTCCCGATCCGGGCGAAGGCACGCACCACCGCGTCCATGGGCTCGTCACCCTGCCACAGGTGGTCGGCCATGAGCCGGGTGCGCGGGGTGTCGACGGGGTCCGGCCGGACGTCGATCCACGGCCCGAGCATGGCGCGCCGCGGCCGATACCACAGCTCCGACGGCACCGCCCGGGGCGGCGGCGGACGCAGCGGCATGCCGGGCCGATAGTAGTAGTCGTAGGGATGCGGGCGGATATCGGTGGATGAGCGCATGTTTCAGTACCCCGTGAGCTGCCGGAAACGGATGGCCGCGGTGCTGCCGCGGTCGGCGTGGACCGGGCAGTAGTGTTTGGCCTCGCCGCGGTGTTCCGGTGCGGGCCACAGGATCTCGGGCGCTTCGGGCGGTGCCAGCCAGTCGGGCCGCTTACCCGCGACACGGCGGCGCCCGGCGCGAATGCGCGGGAAGAAGTACTTCATCTCGTCCGGGGTCACCCGGTTCATGGCCGAGAGGGCGGCGCACAACCGATCGAAGAGGAACTGGTCGCGGGCCGTCCAGGTGAATCCCATGGTGCGCCGGATGGGCGGATCGCACAGGCCGATGGTGACGAACTGGTAGAACCGCGCACCCGCGGGGCGGATCAGGCGCTCCCACAACGGTTTCGGAATCCGCCGCAGCACCGGGAACGGTGGTACGGGCGCGGTGTCGGCGAGGTGGTAGACCTCCCAGGCCGCCCGGGTGGCCTCCAGCCCGGTGCTGACCATCTCCTCCCAATAGCGCTGGAACTCCGGCCAGCTGCGCGGCACCACCCGCATGCTCATGCCGTACATCTCGTACCACTGATAGTGCTCGCGCCACAGCTGTTCGCGCTGGTCGGGGGTCAGCCCGCCCATGAACAGCTCGGCGGCGCGCAGGGTCTGTACGAAGAACACGGCGTGTGCCCAGTAGAAGGTGCCGGGATCGAGAGCGTGATAGCGCCGCCCCTGCCCGTCCACGCCCTTGATGTCGCGGTGGTAGCCGACGATCTCGCGGGCGGTGCCGCGGGCGCGCGGCCCGTCGAACACCACCCCGACGATGGGATAGGCCGAGCGCAGCACCCGCTGATAGAACTCGTCGGCGATCTCGGAGTGGAATTCCACTCCGGCGCCCAGGCCGGGATGCATGTTCTGCACCATGCCGAGGAACAGTCCGGAGGGCGCGAAGTACAGGGAGCCGAAGATCTTCCAGGTCAGCGAGTCCGGGCCGAGCGGTTCAGGCTCGGGACGCGGCTCGTGCTCCACCACATCGTGTAACACCATGCCCTACGCTGACACGAATAAACGCTCGCATTCAATTCGCGTCCAGCAGATGAGGCACAACCGTCATGCCACCGAGACGACAGCGACCCGCCACCCCCGCGCCACCGCGCAAGACACCCCGCCAGGACCGCTCACGGGCCATGGTGCGCCGGATCGTGGACGCCGGGGAGGCGGTGCTCGTCGAACACGGCTACGACGGGGCGTCCACCAATCGGATCGCGGCGACGGCGGGGATCAGCCCCGGCTCGCTGTACCAGTACTTTCCCGACAAGGACGCGATTGTCTCGGCGGTGATCGAGCGCTATACCGCCGCGGTGGCCGACCGGGTGCGCGCCCATGTCGTCAGCCAGTTGGCGGCACCGCCGGAGGTGGCGGTGCCGGAGGCGATCACCGTGCTGCTCGACGCCCTCGGCGATCATCCGGAACTGCTGCGGGCAGTGGTCGAGCAGACGCCGCGACTGACCACCGGCACCGCCGTGGTCGCCTTCGAACAGCAGATCGGCGAACTGGCGCGGGTGGCGCTCACCCTGCGGCGCGACCACGTGCCCGGCGATGTCGATTTCGACGCCGCCGCGTGGTTGCTGGTGCGCGCCGTGGAGCATCTCACCGTGCGCTATGTGCTCGACCGACCGCCGATTCCCCGCGCCACGTTCCTCACCGAGATCACCCGCCTGGTGTTGAACTACTTCCGGCCGCGAGCAGAACGCGAGCGGTGATCAGGCCGCGCGGCGAGACCCGTGCGGTGGACCGGCCGCGCTACGGCCACTGGTTCGGTGAACCGACCACACCGCGACCACCGGTTCGGTGAACCGACCGCGCCCACGACCACCCTGCGGTGGACCGGCCACGCGGGCGACAGCCCCTCCGGTCACGCCACCGGCGCGGCGGCGGGCAGGGCGAGCAGCAGGTCGACGGCGCGGGCGGCGCTCTGGGCCGCGCTCTCCATGGTGGCGCTCCAGTCGGTGCGGGTCCAGTCCCCCGCCAGCACCAGGGAGGGCACCGAGGTGCGCTGGTCGGGTCGCAGGCCGTCGGTGCCGACCACCTGGGAGAAGGTCGCGCGCGGCATGGGCACCACCTGGGCGTGGCGCACTTCGGCGTTGCGCGCGGACGGATAGTAGCGGCGCAGCAGCGCCAGCTGCTCGGCCACCACCTCGTCGTGCGGTTTGTGGATCTGGTCGTACGCGCCGCTGGTGGTCAGGCAGTAGAGCCAGCCGTGCACGGTATCGCGCCCGTGCATGCGCTGGCGGTCGAACACCTCGTCGATGACGCCCGTGCCGCCGATGAGCGCCTCGAACTCCCCCTCGGTACCCAGCGGCCGATCCAGGTACAGATTGGTGCTGACAATCGGCGTGTACCCCAATTTGTCGGCGGCGGAATAGATTTCGTCGTGCTCGGGCAGTTCGTCCAACAGTCCGGCGATACCGGAGTTCGGCACCGCGCACACCACCGCGTCGGCGGGCACCTCGCCGCCGTCGGCCAGCAGCACGCCGGTGACCGCGCCGTCGCGAATGCCGATGCGCCGCACCACCGCCCGATACCGCACGTCCACACCGTATTTCGCGAACACCCGCCGCGCCCCGGTGACGAAGAGGGTGTCCAGATCGGTGGTGGGGTATCCGATGGTGACCGCCCGCCGCTGCCGCACGCCCAGCCGGATGCCGGTGGCCAGGACATCGGCGAACACCTTCGCCGACTCCTGCGCGACCGGTTCGGCGGCGATGCCGAGCGCCAGCCAGTCCCACAGCGCCTCCCGGGCGGTGGCGGGCATGCCGACCCGCTCGAACCACTGTGCGGTGGACAGGTCGGCGAGATCGGCGGGCTGGTTGAGGCATTCCCAGCCCAGCCGCGCGGTGGCGATTCCGGCGCGGATCCGGTCGGCCGGACCGGCATCCGGATGCGCGCCCAGGAAGGTGCGGATCGCGCCCAAGCCCTTGGTGCGCATCACCGTCGCCCGGCCGCCGGGCCAGCGCAGCACCCCGCGGTGCGGGAACGCGACGTACTCCCGGGTGCCGACGCTGCTCAGATATCGGAACAGGTGCTCATATCCGCTGGCGATGACATGCTGCCCGTTGTCGGGTATGTCGCGCACCGGTGCGGCCTGGAGGGCGTGCGTGCGGCCGCCCAGCCGACCGCGCCGTTCCAGCAGCGTGACCCGCTTGCCCGCCTCCGCCAACCAGACCGCGGCGGCGAGCCCGGCGAGCCCGCCCCCGATCACCACATAGCGCCGCGGATCGTCCATGAGAGCTCCCGAACCAGAACCTGTTCCTACTCGGCTTCCGTTCGGGGACGTTACTCCGGACAAACCAAGCACCGCACGGTAATTCGCTCACCCGGGCGAGATCCCCGCCGGACGGCGCGCGGTGCTCACAGCGAGCGGGAGATGATCTCCTTCATGATCTCGCTGGTGCCGCCGTAGATGCGGTTGACGCGAGAACCGGTGTACATATTGGCGATCGGGTATTCCATCATGTAGCCGTAGCCGCCGAACAATTGCAGGCACTTGTCGACCACCTTGTCGGCGGTCTCGGCGGCGAAGAGCTTTGCCATGGAGGCCGTGGCCGGGTCGTTCTTGCCGTCGATGTACTGCGCGATGGCGTGGTCGACCATCGTCTTGATGGCCAGCGCCTCGGTCTTGGCCTCGGCGAGGGTGAAGGCGTTGTGCTGGAACTTGCCGATGGGGCGGCCGAACGCCTCCCGCTCGCGCGAGTACCGCAGCGCCTCCAGCACCGCGGCCTCGGCCAGCGCCGAGCAGATACTGGCGATGATGAGGCGTTCGCGGGCGAGCTGCTCCATGAGCTGGTAGAAACCCAGACCCTCCTGCGCGCCGAGCAGATTCGCCACCGGCACCCGCATATCGGAGAAGAACAGTTCGCGGGTGTCCTGAGCGTGCTGGCCCATCTTCTCCAGCACCCGGCCGCGCTCGAAACCGGGCAGATCCTTCGTCTCGGCGACGATGAGCGAGACACCTGCCGCACCCTGGCTCGGATCGGTCTTGGCCACGATCACCAGCAGATCGCAGTGGGTGCCGTTGGAGATGAAGGTCTTCGAGCCATTGACCACGTAGTGGTCCCCCTCGCGCACGGCGGTGGTGCGCACCGCCTGGAGGTCCGATCCGGTGCCCGGCTCGGTCATGGCGATGGCCAGCACCAGGTCACCGCTGATGATGCCGGGCAGCCACTTCGCGCGCTGCTCCGCGTTGCCGTACGTGTGGATGTAGTGCGACACGATCGGCGAGTGCACCGAGAAGCCGAACCCGTTGTCGTGTGCGTAGACCAGTTCCTCCTGCACGACCGCCTGGAGGCCGAAATCGCCGCCCGCACCGCCGAATTCCTCGGGCAGGTCGAGGCCGAGCAGACCCGCGTCCCCGGCCTTGTTCCAGAATTCGCGGTCCACCTGGTGTTCGCGGCTCCAGCGCTCGCGGTTGGGCACGATCTCCTTGCGGAAGAACTCCGCCGCGTGCTTGCGCAGTTCGCGATGCTGATCGGTTTCCCAGGTGGGGCGGTAGTCGGGGAAGAGTTCGGACATCGTTGTTCTCTCTACTTTCCGGTGGGCGGGACGTGCCTGCCGGGACAATACGTTTGTACTGCCCACATGTCCATCGTATCGGTCGCTATTACGCGACGTAGACTGCTCGGACTATCCGACGAACCGAGGGCAGATGCTGAATCCACGGGCCACCGCCGACGACCTCACCGCCAAGGCGCGCATCCGCAATGCCGCCATGGACCTGTTCGCCCAGTACGGCGAATCCCGGGTCTCCCTGCGCGCGGTCGCCGCCGAGGCCGGTGTCACCCTCGGGCTGGTGCAGCATCACTTCAAGACCAAGGCCGGGCTCATCGAGGCCGTGGACCAGCTGATCGTCGACTACTTCGCCGCCGCCGTCTCCTCGATCCCGCCCACCGGCACCACCGCCCAGGTCGCCACCGCCCGCGACGAGGCGGTCCGGCGAATGCTGCACGACAATCCCGCCGTGGTGAACTACGTGCGCCGCGCCGTCCTGGAACCCTCCGAAACCCAGCTGCGCCTGCTCGAATCGCTCGTCGCCCTGACCCGCCGCGAGATCACGGGCCTACGCGAGGCGGGCCTGGCCTCCACCACCCGCCGCGAACCCACCCAGATCGTCGAGGTCATGGTCCGCCAACTCGGCGAACTCCTGCTCGCCCCCATGATCGACGCCGTCTGGGAGCGCGTCGCGGGCCCCGCCGACACCGACCGCCCCCGCCTGACCATCACCGTCCGGGATTGACCGGAGTCGCGCTGCGCGACAACGGATGCCGAGTCACGACCAGGAGACGACCGCCGGCGGCTCCCAGGCGCCGTCGCGAATGGCCGGATCGGGCCGGTAGGCGCGCGCGGGTACAGCGTGCCCTCGTCGTCGGGCGCGTGCAGCCAATTGGCGAGCAGCTTCGGATCAACCCTGGGTTTGTTGTCGGTGGCGTGTGTCACGCTCGCCGGTGATGAGCAGGCACACCACCTTCCGCTACCGCCTCGACCCCACCGCCGAGCAGCGCGCCACGCTGGCCCGGCATGCGGGCGCGGCACGGTTCGCGTTCAACCAGTGCCTGCACCTGGTGAAAACCGCCCTGACACACCGCGACACCGACCCCGGGCATCCGGTGCCGTGGACGCGGTTCAGTCTGATCAACGCCTTCAACGCCTGGAAGAAGACCGAAGCGGCCGGACGGGTGTTCACCGTCGACACCGCCGGGGTCGCGCAAGTGCGGGTGACCGGGTTGGTGTGGCGGGATCAGGTGTGCCAGCAGGTGTTCGAGGAAGCCGCCGTCGACTGCGGCCGCGCCCTCACCAACTGGTCAGACTCGCGTAACAGCCGCCGCAAGGGCAAGCGGGTCGGGTTTCCCCGCTTCAAGTCCAAACGGCGCGCTACCCCGGCGTTCCGGCTGCGCAACAAGCCCGCCAAGAACGGCCGTCCGTCGATCCGGATCGGTGACGGCGACATCCCACGGTCGGTCACCCTGCCCGGTCTCGGGGTGCTGCGGGTGCGGGAGGACACGCGCCGGTTGCGGCGGATGCTGGCCAAAGACCGCGCGAGAATCCTGTACGCC
>NZ_JASCXP010000174.1:0-14325 GCF_030010695.1 Nocardia sp. CC201C | reverse complement strand
CGGTCCAGCCAGTCCGGTAGCCACCAGTTCGCCCGGCCGAGCAGCGTCATGGTGGCGGGGACCAGGACGAGGCGGACGACGGTGGCGTCCAGCACGATGGCCGCCGCGAGTCCCAGCCCCATCATCTTGACCAGCGGCGACGGATTGGCGATGAAACTGGCGAACACGGCGGTCATGATGAGCGCGGCCGAGGTGATGACGCGGCCGGTGCCCGCCATGCCCCGGGCCACCGATTCGGTGTTGTCGCGGGTGTGGTCGTACTCCTCGCGGATCCGGGACAGCAGGAACACCTCGTAGTCCATCGACAGGCCGAACAGGATCGCGAAGAACATGGTCGGCATGGGGGAGGCGATCAGGTAGGTGCGGTCCAGGCCGAGCAGGCCCGCGCCCCAACCCCATTGGAAGACCGCCACCACGATGCCGTAGGCGCCGCCGATGGACAGCAGATTCATCACGGCCGCCTTCAGCGGTATCGCCACGGAACGGAAGACGATCAGCAGCAGGAGGAATGACGAGATCAGGATGGCGGCGAGGAAGACCGGCAGGACCTCGTTCAGCCGGGTGGTGAGATCGTCGGTCATCGCGGTCATCCCGGAGACCGCCACATTGTCGGGGGCCAGATCGCGCAGGCGCTCCAGGGTTTTCGAGGTGGCGGGGTCCGCGGGCGCGGTGGTGGGCACGGCGGGCAGGATCACCGTGCCACCGTCGGTCGAGGTGCGTGCGCCACCCACCGAGGCGATGCCCGGATCGGCGGCGACCCGCTCGGCCAGCCCCGCGATATCGGCGGCCCGGTCGCGCTGATCGACCACCAGCAGCAGCGGTCCGTTCACGCCGGGGCCGAAACCCTCGGCCAACAGGTCGTAGGCGCGGCGGTGGCTGGTGGCGGTGACATCGTCACCGGCGTCGGGGAATCCGGTGCGCATGTGCAGGGCCGGGGCGGCCAGGGTGACCAGCACCGCCGTGGCGATGAGGAGATACGGCCAGGGGCGTCCCGCCACCCGATGCGCGACCCGCCACCACGCCGACTGCTCGAGACCGCGGGTCCGGGCGCGTCGCAGTACCCGCCCGGTGTCGATGCGGTCGCCGAGCAGTGTCAGCAGCGCGGGCAGCAGGGTGAGTGCGGTGGTCACCGCGACCAGCACCACCAGCGAGGTGGCGAGTCCGACCGAGATCAGGAAGCCGACGCCGGTCAACACCAGCGCCACCATGGCGAGCATGATGGTGCCGCCGGCGAACAGCACGGCCGACCCCGACGCGCCCATGGCATTCGACAGCGCGTGCGCATCGGGTTGTCCCGCGGCCCGGTTCTCCCGGTACCGCGCCACGATGAACAGCGAGTAGTCGATACCGACGCCCAAACCGATCATCGCGCCGATGGTCGGTGCGGCGGTGGACACGTCCATGGCGGCGGCCAGCACCGCGATACCGCCCAATCCGGCCGCCACCGCCACCAGGGCGAGCACGATCGGCACCAGCGCCGCCACCAGCGTGCCGAAGGCGACGACCAAAACCAGCAGGGCCACCAGCACGCCGACCGCCTCGGCTCCCGAGGTGGGGGTTTCGGCATTGATGAACGCGGCGTCACCGCCCAGTTCCGCGGCGACGCCGGATGCGCGTACCCGCTCCAGGACGGTGTTCAGCGGTGCCAGTGACTCCGGGGCGAGGTCGGTCGCGGGCAGGTCGAAGGTGAGCTGCGCGTATCCGATCCGGCCGTCCGCCGACACCGTGCCCGCCGTGAACGGATCGGCGACGGCCACCACGTGTTCCGCCTCGTCCATGCGATCGACCGCGTCCTGGATGAGCGACCGGTGCTCGGTGAGCCGCTGCCCCTCGGGCACCGCGAACACCGCCAGCGCGCTGCCGCCCGCCGCCTCCGGAAACCGTTCCGCGAGCAGATCCATGGCCTGTTCGCTCTGGCTGCCGGGGGCGACGAAGTCGTCGACGAACGAACCGCCGAGCGTGCCCGCGGCGGTCAGCACGAGGGCGACGGCGGCCAGCCAGGCGGCGACCGCCGCCCACGGTCTCCTGGCGCTGGCGTCACCGATGCGGCGGGTGATTGCGTCCATGGTGGTGTGCTCCTCGGCGATGATGGGGTTGTTATCCCGACTTCCTTGTCGGCCAGCGGGTTTCATCGTCGTGGTCGGCGGCGGTGCGGGTCGCCCGCCGCCCGGATGTTTCCGTTCCGTCCCGAGAGGGGTTGCCGAGGCGGGGAGGATCCCCCGTCCGGCGGAGGCGCGGGTAGCCCGTGGTGGGTTACCGGCTACGGGCGGCTGACCTACCGTTGCGTGATGCCCACCGACAGTTCGCACCGGGACGCACCCGGCCGGTCCCGCCACCCCATCGGACGGCCGGCGTCGTGATGGACGGCGACAGCGCCCCCACCCGCGGCTTTCGCGGACCGTTTCGCCGCTGGCCGCGCACCGCGGACGCGGTACTCGCCGCCGTGCTGTTCGTCCTGGCCGTCCATGTGGCCGACGGGCCGGGCGACACGCTCGTGCTGCGGCCGATGTCGTCGGTGCCGGTCGTCGTCCTGGTTCTGTTCGCGGTGGCGAGCGCGGCACTGTATCTGCGTCGCCGCCACCCGCTGCCGGTGCTCGGGGCGGCCCTGCTCGCCTGGGCGGTGACGGTCGGCAGCGGATATTCGGGCCTGGGCGGCATCGCCATCGTCGCCCTGTATTCCGTCGGCCGCTACGCCCGCGACGGCCGCTGGTCCTACCTCGGTGCGGCGGGTGCGATCGCGCTGGTGATCCTCGACGGTGCCCTCGACGGCTTCGCGTTCGGCGACATCTTCGCCGGTGTCGTGGTGATGGAACTGGCCTGGTACATCGGTCGCCGGATCCGGTTGCGCGGTGAGCGCGCCGAACAGGCGCGCCGGGAGCGGGCCGCGGCGCATCTGCGCGTGCTCACCGAGGAGCGCACCCGCATCGCCCGGGAGCTGCACGACGTGGTCGCCCACCGGGTCAGCATGATGACGGTGCAGGCGGGCGCGGCCAAGGCGGTGGCGGCCGTCGACCCCGAGGCCGCCCGCCAGGCCATGGCCGCGGTGGAGGAGGCGGGCCGCGAAGCCCTGGACGAACTGCGGCATCTGCTGGGTGTGCTGCGGCCCGACGTGGACAACGACGAGCTCGGGCCGCAGCCCGGTCTGGCCGATCTGCCGCGCCTGATCGACCAGGTCCGCCGGGCGGGCCTGGACGTCACGGCGGATATCGACGAGTTCCGGACTCCGCTGGCCGCACGTGTGGAACTGTCGGCCTTCCGCATCGTTCAGGAGGCGCTCACCAATGTGCTCAAGCACAGCGGCCCCGGCACCCACGCCGACATCCGCCTGTGTGCCGCGAACTCCGGTGCCGAGATCACGCTGGAAGTGCTCGACGACGGCCGCGGTGCCGCCGCCCGTACCGACGCGGGCGTCCCGGGGCACGGCATCGTCGGGATGCGCGAGCGCGCACTACTGTTGGGAGGCAGTCTCGACGCGAAGCCCCGCCCCGGCGGCGGTTTCCGGGTGGCCGCCCGGCTTCCCACCGGGGCCGACACCCACCGCTCGGCAACTTCGAAGGACCCCGCATGACCATCCGCGTCCTCGTCGTCGACGATCAGGCCCTGGTGCGCAGCGGCTTCACCATGGTGCTGCGCATGCACGACGACATCGAGGTGGTGGGTGAGGCGGGCACCGGCCTGGCGGCCATCGAGGCCGCGCACCGGCACCGCCCCGATATCGTCCTCATGGATATCCGCATGCCGGAGATGGACGGCCTGGAGGCCACCGCCCGCCTGCTGGCCGAGGCCGACTGGGAGGTCCGCGTCCTCATCCTCACCACCTTCGACCCGGACGACTACGTCTACCGCGCCCTCCGCGCCGGCGCCAGCGCCTTCGTCCTCAAGGACATGCCCGCCGACCAGCTCGCCGCCGCCGTCCGCACCGTAGCCGACGGCGGCGCCCTCCTCGCCCCCTCCATCACCCGCCGCCTGATCGGCCGCTTCGCCCGCCGCCTCACCACCGACACCACCATCACCGCCCGCCTGGCCCGCCTCACCGACCGCGAACGCGACGTCATGACCGCCATAGCCCGAGGCGCCAGCAACCCCGAAATCGCGACCCAGCTCTTCATCGGCCCCGCCACCGTCAAATCCCACGTCTCGAGCATCCTCACCAAACTGGGCCTACGCGACCGCACTCAAATAGTCGTCTTCGCCTACGAAAGCGGCCTGGTGGAAGCCGGCGACCACCCCATCGGCCACTGAAACGCCCGAAGCCCCACCCGCCGAAGCGGATGGGGCTCCCGAGATCGGTTGCGCTACAACGATTTACACGTCGTAGTACAGCTCGAACTCGTACGGGTGCGGGCGCAGGTTGACCGGGGCGATCTCGTTCTCGCGCTTGAGGGTGATCCAGGTTTCGATCAGGTCCTCGGTGAAGACGCCACCCTCGGTGAGGTAGTCGTGGTCGGCTTCGAGGCGGTCGATGACCGAGGCCAGGCTGGTGGGAGCCTGGGGGATGTTCTTGGCCTCCTCCGGCGGGAGCTCGTAGAGGTCCTTGTCGACCGGGGCCATCGGCTCGATCTTCTTCTTGATGCCGTCCAGGCCGGCCATCAGCATGGCGGAGAAGGCCAGGTACGGGTTGCCCGAGGAGTCGGGGGCGCGGAACTCGATGCGCTTGGCCTTCGGGTTGTTGCCCGTGACCGGGATGCGGACCGCGGCGGAGCGGTTGCGCTGCGAGTACACCAGGTTGATGGGGGCCTCGTAGCCCGGCACCAGACGGTGGTAGGAGTTGATGGTCGGGTTGGTGAACGCCAGCAGCGACGGGGCGTGGTGCAGGATGCCGCCGATGTACCAGCGCGCCAGATCCGACAGGCCACCGTAACCGGCCTCGTCGTGGAACAGCGGCTTGCCGTCCTTCCACAGCGACTGGTGCACGTGCATGCCCGAGCCGTTGTCGCCGAAGAGGGGCTTCGGCATGAAGGTGACGGTCTTGTTCTCCTGCCACGCGGTGTTCTTGATGATGTACTTGAACAGCATCAGGTCATCGGCCGCGCCGAGCAGGGTGTTGAAGCGGTAGTTGATCTCCGCCTGGCCCGCGGTGCCGACCTCGTGATGGCCGCGCTCCAGCTCGAAGCCCGCCTGCTGCAGGGCGGTCGACATCTTGTCGCGCAGGTCGACGTAGTGGTCGTACGGCGCGACCGGGAAGTAGCCACCCTTGTTGCGAACCTTGTAACCGCGGTTCAGGCTGCCGTCCGGGTTGAACTCCGCGCCGGTGTTCCAGGAACCGGAGATCGACTCGATCTCGTAGAAGGCGCCGTTCATGGCCGAGTCGTAGCGGATCGAGTCGAAGATGTAGAACTCCGCCTCGGGACCGAAGTACGCGGTGTCGGCGATACCGGTCGACCGCAGGTACTCCTCCGCCTTGCGCGCGATATTGCGCGGGTCGCGGGAGTAGGCCTCACGGGTGAACGGGTCGTGCACGAAGAAGTTCAGGTTCAGCGTCTTCGCGGCACGGAACGGGTCGATCCGAGCGGTGCTGAAGTCGGGGAGCAGGAGCATGTCCGACTCGTCGATCGACTGGAAGCCGCGGACGGACGAGCCGTCGAACGCGAGGCCTTCTTCGGCCAGGTCGGCCGTGAACGCCTTCGCAGGGATCGAGAAGTGCTGCTGCACACCCGGGAGGTCGGTGAACCGGATGTCGACGTACTCGACCTCCTCCTCCTTGATGTACTTGATGACCTCGTCGGCCGTGCTGAACGCCACTTAGTACTCCTTACGGATCGGTTCCCAGCCAATTCACGATTGCATGGGTTCGTCGCGACCAGACGGTATGGATGCGGTGTTTCCCCACAATCAAGGCTGTGTTTCGCCAGTGTTACACGTACAGCTGGCCGGGGGTTCGTCGGTGTCCCGGCGTTCGGCAAACGGCCGCGCAGGGCGCTGAGCTGCGCTCGACCAGCACCGACATCCTGCCATCGAACAGCGGCAATCGCCGCGCATGACGCCGAAAAGATAGGGGGATTACCACGTCGACCCGGGCACGCGTGAGAATCCTCACCGCCGGACCGGTCGGTTCAGCACTTTTTCGGTTACCTCGCGGTCACGCTCGCGCCACATGCCGGGCGAATCCCCGCCGCCGAGGCCCTTAAGCTGGGTGCATGGCACGTATCACCGGCTCCTGGCTGTCCGGACCGAACGCCGAATCCGGCGGCTCCGCCCCCGGCGACTACCCGGGCAAGGATCTGGGACTGCCGCAGGAAGGGGTCGGCTCACTGGTCACCATGCTCCGGCGCATCACGGCCCTGCTGGTGGACTGGTTCATGGCGCTCGGCCTGGCCGCGGTCATCTTCCGCCCGAATCCGGACCAGCTCATCGCCGAGATGAACATCCCGGCCGGGGAGCAGCCGCCGCCGGATCTGGTCGTCATCATCAGCTCGCTGTCCACTCCGACGCTGCTGGTGTGGTTCGTCATCGGCGTCGCCACGGTGACCCTCTTCGGTTACACCCCCGGCCAGTTCTTCCTGAAGGAGCGGGTGCTGCGCATCGACGCCGACGTCCCCGTCGGCTTCGTCCGCGCCCTGGTCCGCCAGATCCTGCTCGTCTTCGTGGTCCCCGCCCTCTTCACCGACGGTGACGGGCGCGGCATGCACGACCGCGCCACCGGCACCGCCCTCGTCCGCGCCCGCTGATCCCGCCTCACCCGAGCGCGGTGCGCAGGAAGTTCCGGATGAGTTCGGCGATTTCCGGGCCGTGCGTTTCCAGGGCGAAGTGGCCCGCGACCAGCAGATGCAGTTCTGCGTCGGGCAGATCGCGCAGGTAGGCGCGGGCGCCGTCGGCCCCGAAGATCTCGTCGTGCTCGCCCCAGGCGATGAGCGTGGGCGGCCGATGCTCGGCGAAGTACTTCTGGAAGGCCGGGTAGCCGTCGAGGTTGAACTGGTAGTCCCAGAACAGCTGGAGCTGGATCTCCTTGTTGCCCGGGCGATCCAGATACGCCTGATCCAGGGTCCAGGTGTCGGGGCTCACCCGGGCCTTGCGGTCCTCGGGAACGCCGTGCAGGTACTGCCATTTCGTGGCATCGAGTTCGAGCAGCTCGCGCACGGCGGGCTCGTGGGCGGCGCGATCGCGCGCATGGGCGAAGAGCACATCCCAGAAGGGCGTGAAGCCTTCCAGGTACGCGTTGCCGCTCTGACTGATGAGGGCGGTGACGCGGTCGGGCTGCCGGGAGGCGATGCGCAGGCCGATGGGCGCGCCGTAGTCCTGGATGTAGAGGGCGAATCGATCGATGCCGAGGGCGTCCAGCAGTTCCTGGGTGATCTCGGTGAGTTTGTCGAAGCTGTAGGGGAATTCGTCCACCGACGGCATGGCCGACTGTCCGAAGCCGATGTGGTCCGGGGCGATCAGATGGTAGCTGTCGCCCAGATCGTGCAGCAGATTTCGGAACATGGCCGAGGAGCTCGGGAAGCCGTGCAGCAGGACGAGTGTGGGGTTCGCGGGGTCTCCGGCCTCGCGGTAGAAGACGGGCAGTCCCTGGATCTCCACGGTGTGGTGCGCACGTCGTTCATGATGATGTCCTGTCTCTCGGGGGATGTCGATCGGCATATAACCGTCTATCTCTATATAGAAGGTTAGATGCGGTGGATTTATTCCCCTGGCGGCCAATGTCTTTCGGAAGTCTTCCGGGCTCACCGGCCTACCTCGCGTCATAGCTCGGACGTATTGATTGCGAAACGGGGTTATGTACCTTTAAGGGCGGCGGGAACCGTGCGGAAGGATGCAGCCTCTTGTTCGCTTGGTGGGGAAATATGGTCTGCCGCTTGCGGTTCGCGGTGATCGGTCTCGCGGTCGCGGCACTGCTGGCCTTGGGTGGCTACGGGCTCAGCCTGAACGACCACCTGAGCTCGGGGGGCATGTTCGATCCCTCGTCGGAATCCGCGGAGGCGGGGCGGCTGGCCGACGCCGCCTTCGGACGCAACCATGATGTGGACGTCGTCGTGCTGTTCACCGCGCCGCCGGGTAGGACGGTCGACGACCCGGACTTCAGCCGGACGGTCGTCGATCACCTCGACAGCCTGCCGCGCGAGCATCCCGAGCAGATATCCCGCGTCGTCGGCACCTACTGGCGCACCGAGACCGGTGCGATCAGCGCCGCCACGGCCACCAAGGACAAGCGCCGCGCCGTCGCCGCCATCGCCCTGCGCGGGGAGAACGACACCGATATCCAGCGCAACTACCGAGCGGTCAAGGATGTCTTCGAGATTCCCGGCGTCGAGGTGCGGGTCGGCGGACTGCAACCCGTGGCGGGCGCGCTCAACGACACCGTCGCCGACGATCTGCACCGCATGGAACTGCTGGCGGTGCCGTTCGTGGGGCTGCTGCTGTTCTTCATCTTCGGCGGCGTCGTCGCCGCGGCGCTGCCGCTGCTCACCGGCCTGCTCACCATTTTCGGCGCGTTCGGCATCGTGCGGTTCGTCGCCAACTTCACCGAGGTGAACACCTTTGTCTCCCCGGTGGTCTCCATGATCGGGCTCGGGCTCGCCATCGACTACGGCCTGTTCATCGTGAGCCGATTCCGGGAGGAGTTGGCCGCGGGTAACGACACCCGCACGGCGGTGCGGCGTTCGGTGCTGACCGCCGGACGCACGGTCGTCTTCTCGGCCACCATGATCGTGGCGAGTCTCGGTGGGCTGCTGCTGTTTCCGCAGGCGTTCCTGAAATCCATCGCCTACGGTGCGATCGCGACGGTGACCCTGGCGGCCGTCACCGCCATCACCATCCTCCCTGCCGTCCTCGCCGTACTCGGGCCGCGCGTGGATCTGTTGGGGCTGAAGCGATTCCGCCGCACCAAATCGTCCGAGGAACTCGACAACGGGCTGCTCGCGCGCACCACCGCCTGGGTGATGCGCCATCCCGGCAAGGTCGCCGTCCCGATTCTGCTGGTGCTGATCCTGCTCATCGTGCCCATGCACAATCTCGTCTTCGGCGGCTTCAGCGAGAAGTACCTGCCCCCGGACAATCCGACCCGCATGGCGCAGGAGGAGATCGACCACTACTTCCCGCTGCGCAAATCCGATCCCATCGAGTTGGTCTTCATCGCCGACAACTCCCAGGCGGTGGGACCGGTGTGGAATCAGGCCAATCAGGCACCGGGACTGGTGGGGCAGTTCGACATTCCCGCGCGCTCACCCGCGCAGCCCGATATCTACCGGGCCAAGGCCGCGGTGGTGGATATCAACGACGCCGGGGCCACCATCGAATATCTCCGGTCACTGGACCTGCCCGATGGGATGACGGTCCTGGTCGGCGGGGTGCCCGCTTTGCAGAAGGACACCATCGACGCCCTGCTGGTCCGGATTCCGTGGATGATCGGCCTCGTCCTGCTGGTGACCACGCTGCTGCTGTTCCTGACCTTCGGCTCGCTGGTGCTGCCGATCAAGGCCGCGCTCATGAGCGGCCTCGGCCTCGGCTCCACCCTGGGCATTCTGACGTGGATATTCATCGACGGTCACGGGGCCGGGTTGCTGAACTTCACCCCGCAGCCCGGTCAGGCGAACATGCTGGTGCTGATCATCGCCATCATCTACGGCCTGTCCATCGACTACGAGGTCTTCTTGCTGTCGCGCATGGTCGAGGCGCGCGGCGCGGGCGCGACCACCGAGGAGGCGATCCGGATCGGCACCGTGCAATCCGGGCGCATCATCACCGCGGCGGCGCTGATCCTGCTGGTGGTGACGGGTGCGTTCGCCTTCTCCGACCTGGTGCTCATGCAGTACATCGCCTACGGCATGATCGCGGCGCTGTTCATCGACGCCACCGTGCTGCGCATGCTGCTGGTCCCCGCCGTCATGTGTTTGCTGGGTGATCGCTGCTGGTGGGCTCCGGTCTGGATGAAGCGGATTCAGCAGCGCTTCGGTCTGAGCGAGGTGGTTATCGACGACGACCAGGCTCGGCGTGGCTCCCGCGTCGGCTTGGTCAAGTCCAGCACAATGTAAAAGGTGCGTACCTCGGACATGTTCATCCCAACGTAGCTGGCTATTCACCGGCTCTCATATTCGGCCGGTACTGTGCGGACGTCCAGTCGTGACGACTTCGGAGGTTGCATGAGCGAGGGCTACCGGGCCGCGGCGCGTGGACTCAGCCGCCGGTCGCTGTTCGCCTCCACCGGTCTGCTCGGCTTGGCCGCCCTCGGCGCGAACGCCCTGAACGGCCCACCCGGTGTCCGGCACGTCCTGCTGCGCAACGTCTACGAGGAGATCACGCCCGTCGTATCGGGGCCGGTGATCCGGCGCGAGCGCGTCTACTCGGCGGCACGCGGGCGCGAGGTGGACGTGGTCACCATCCTGCCGCCCGGCGTGCGGGTACGCGACCTGCCCATCTCGATTCTGCTGCACGGCCTGAAGGGCAATGCGCACACCGCCGCCGGGGTCGGCGGGATCGGCCACGCATTGGCCGCCGCCGTCACGACGCGGCAGGTGCCGCCCTTCGGATTCCTCGCCGTCGACGGCGGGGACAACTACTGGCACGAGAATCATCCCGGCGACGACCCGATGTCCATGCTGCTCGACGAGGTGCCGCACTGGCTCGCCGCCCGCGGCCACGACGAAACGCCCTTCGCCTGCACCGGTGTGTCCATGGGCGGCTTCGGCGCCATGCTCTACGCCCGCCGTCGCACCGAACGCGGCGATCCGGCGCGGGCGGTGGCCACCATCTCGCCGGGATTGCTGACCTCCTGGGCGGATATGAGCAGGCGCAATGCCTTCGCCAGTGAAAGCCAGTGGGCCGCACTGGATCCGCTGCGCAATATCGGTAAACTCGGACCCGCTCCGATGGCGCTCTGGTGTGGGGACCGCGACAAGTTCGTGCACGGCTGCCGTGAGTTCATCGCCCGTGCGCCGCTGGAGATCGCGTCCATCACACCGGGTGCGCATACCGACGCGTACTGGCGCACGGTGATGCCGGATGTGGTGGCCTTCCTGGGCAGGCATATCGGCTGAACCCTCGTGCTGCCAAGGGATGCCGGGGTGTGCCAGGTGGGTGGAACGTCGGGGGCGCGCCCGTGCGGTGCGAGGTGTCGTGTGGACCTGCCGGTATCGCAGCAGGGTCGCAGCGACGACCGGCGTGATCACCGATCGGGCCGCGAATCCGGCGTGATCATCGCTCCGGCAGCGAGTCCCGTTCCGGCCGCGAGCCCGGGGTGATCAGCCCTGTCTCGTAGGCGAGCACGACCAGCTGGGCTCGGTCGCGGGCGTCGAGTTTGGTCAGCAGTCGCCCCACATGGGTCCGCGCGGTGGCGGGACTCATGTGCAGCGTCGCCGCGATCTCGGAATTCGACCGTCCCGCACCGACTTCGGCCAGCACCTCGCGTTCCCGGGCGGTGAGCCGGTCCAGGAGTTCGGCGGCGCGCGGGTGCGGTCCGGCCGCGGCCGCCAGCATGACGCGGCGGGTGACGGCGGGGGAGAGCAGGGCGTCGCCGCGTGCCACGATCCGCACCGCCTCCCGCAGCCCGTCCGGGTCGGTGTCCTTGAGCAGGAATCCGGCGGCCCCGGCGCGCATGGCCTCCAGCAGATTGTCGTCGGTGTCGAAGGTGGTGAGCACCACCACCCGGACGTCGCGCAGTTCCGGTTGCGCGACAATGTGTTTCGTCGCCGCCAGGCCGTCGCCGCCCGGCATGCGGATATCCATGAGCACCACGTCGGGCCGAGTGGCGGTGACCAGTTCCACCCCGGTCGCGCCGGTGGCTGCCTCGCCCACCACCTCGATATCGTCGGCGCGCTCCAGCAGCGCCCGCAGCCCCTCCCGCACCAGATGCTGGTCGTCCACCAGCGCCACCCGGATCATGCCGCGCCCCGCACCGGTATGCGCGCCTCCACCATGAACCCTCCCTGCCGTCGATTCTCCGCGCGCAGATCGCCGCCGAGCAGTGCCACGCGTTCGCGCATGCCGATGATTCCCCACCCGGCCGTGTCGCCTCGGGATCCGCGGCCGTCGTCGGCGATGCGCACCACCAATTCGGCGGCTTCGCGGCGTAATTCGATGTCGACGGTGCGGGCGTCCGCGTGGCGCAGCACATTGCTCAGCGATTCCTGGATCACGCGGTAGGCGGTGGTCTCGACAATGGCGGGTAGCGGGGCGGTACCGCCCGAGCGGGTGCAGGTCACCGTCGGACCGGAATCCCTTGTGACCGTGATCAGTTCGTCGAGCCGGTCGAGGCCCGGGGTCGGCGGTTCGGCGGCATCCGGGGCGCGCAGGGCGTCGACGGTGGCGCGTAACTCCCGGCTCGCCTCCCGGCAGGCGGTGCGGGCTGCGGTCAGGGAGTGCTCCGCGGTGTTCGGATCGTCCCGCAGCGATTCGCGGGCCACATCGGTGTGCAGGGCGATCACCGACACCGTGTGCGCGAGCAGATCGTGCAGGTCGCGGGCGATGCGCACCCGCTGCCGCTCGACCCGGCGCGCGGCCTCGCGCTCGCGCTCCACCGCCGCCGTCCGCTCCCGCCGCTGAAGTTCGGCACGCCAGCCGCGTCGGGAGCGAATGCTGTCGCCGAGCGCGATCACCGCCGCCATCAATCCGGCCGAGGACGGAAGTTCCAGTCCGAGAACGAAACCCAGATTGTCGCCTTGGGCCACCCGCACGGCGGTGGAGATCGCCAGCAGGGCCAGCGCGGTGCCCGCCGCCCACCACAGCCGCCCGCGCTCCGCCGCCGAGAACAGGGCCGCCGCCACCGGCAGCGCCAACCCGATCGGCGGATAGTCGAGCATGTAGTAGACCAGCAGTGCCGCACCCGACACCAGCAGCGTGCCGACCGGCCAGCGGCGGCGCACCAGCATCAACGCGCCGAACAGCGCCCCGAAGGCATAGGCGGACGGCGCGACCCCGGCGGCCGACCCGCCGACATTGGCGGTGATCGCCGTGCCGACCACCACCAGGGTCAGCATGCCGAGAGCGAGGTCGACCAGCCGCGCACGGTGCTCGGCGCGGTTCGTCTCGGCGTGGGTTCCGGCGTCGGCGGGCAGCTGCCGCCGCCTCGGTTCAGTCTGCCCGGCGTGGGATTCCGGTTCCGCGCCGGAAAGACGCATGCCGGTTCGCGACTCGTTCGGATGCATCTCACCAGCCCCGCTTCCCACGTGTGTCACGGCCGTCTTCGCCTATCGAGTGCGATCGGTGATCCTCGCCAGCAACCATGCCACCGCACCGGTGGCCGCACCGAGCAGCACGCCGGTGAGCACGCTGCTGCTCATGGCGAAGGCACGCATCACCAGTTCCTCGGTGCCCGGCGAGAACCTGCCTTCGAGATTGCCACCCAGCCGCGGCGGATCATCCGCGAAGGCGGCGTTCCAGAGCAGCTGGTGCGTGAGCGCCAGCAGCAGGCCGTAACAGGCGCCGACCGCGAGCAGCGCCGGGATGGGATTCGGCACCCGCCGCCACAGCACATAGCCGATCCACACCGCGATCGGCACGAAGACCAGCACCGCGTTGACCACCGCGGGCACCGCCCCCAGATCGTGCGCGATCACCCGGGGCACGCCCAGCGCCGCCAGCACGATCACCGCGAGCGGGGCGAGGCCGAGGGAATCGCGAATACGTGCGGCCGTGCTCATGCGATCTCGGGCTGGGACGTGTGCGCGCCGTCCACTCATGCCGCCACCTCCTGAGCCGTGCGGACCTCGCTACCGGTCGCCTGCCGGTACAGCCGCAGAAAACCGATGAACGCCAGCACCGCGGTCACCCCGCTCATGGCCAGCCGCACCCAGTGCCCGTTCTCGAACTCCGTCGCGGTCCGCCGCAGCACCTCCGTCGAATGCACGGCCGCGCCCTCGTCGAACATGATCTCGTTGCGCGGCCAGAAGTAGAGCGCCGAGAACAGGAACTCACCCAGCACCAGCGAGCCCAGACTGCCCAGCAACCACCAGCGTGCCCCCGGAACCCGCCAGGCCAGCGCGGTGGTCGCCACCGCGGCCAGCACCGTGAGCGCCCCCATCGGCGGGAAGAAGTCCGCGGGTCCGGTCACCTCGAAGAAGTCCGACGCCTCGGCCAGCGATGCGGGCACATCGTGGAAGACATTCGGGTAGATGATGATCGTCTCCACCGCGATCCCCCCGAACGCCACCATCGCGATCCACACGTACGCCGTCGGAACGGCCAATCCGATCCACTGTTTTCGCATGTGGGCGACGGTAGGGAAGTCCAGGGGCCATCACATCGGCCCACACGCCCCATCGGAGTACGTCATTCGACGTACACGGCCGGTCGGCTACCGCTGGCTCAGGACAACCGTGCCCCCCCCGGGGGTGGGGGGGGGGCCCGGGAGCAGAAGGGGGGGGGGGGGAGCGGCGGCGGGGGGTGGGGGGGCAA
>NZ_JASCXP010000173.1:0-14352 GCF_030010695.1 Nocardia sp. CC201C | reverse complement strand
CGCTTGCCGCCGGAGCCCACGCCACCGAACGCCCGCAGGAAGCCGAGCGCGCCGCCGACGCCCTGATTGCCGATCAGCTGCGGGCCCAACTTCATTCCGGCCTTCATACCCGGCACGCCCGCGCCCAGCAGTCGCGTGATCATGCCGGGCAGCTCCCAATGCGCCCGCAAGGCAGCGATTCTCAGTCCGCCGTCGCCCTCGGCGATGTCGTAGCGCAGATGCATGGGCACCGGCAGTGTGACGCCGGTCGACATGGTGGTGTGGATGGTCAGATCGCGGAACACCGTCATGCCGCACACCACGTCGTGGTCCACCTCGAAGGCGATGTCGTTGGGCGCGATGAAGGTGTCGTAGAACCGCTCCAACGCCGCCCGTCCCCGATGTGGGCGGGAGCCCACCGGATCCTCCACACCGGCGCCCGCCGCGAACAGGTCCACCCAGGCGGACCGGTCGTGGGCGGCGACCGCCTTCGGGGACGCCTCGACGGTCGCCAGCAGCTGCGCTGCGGTCGGATTCGCGGACACGATTCTCCTCCACGGTGTTGAGCTGGGCCGATGGTACCGGGCGGTAGCCCCGGAGGGAACGCGCGGGGAGGCGGCGGGGAGCCAAAGGGGCTCGGGGACAGTCGGTATCGTCGATACCGTGCCCGCGTTCCGGCGAGCCGTCGCCACCCTCGTCGTACTGGTCGCCCTGGTTGTAGGAATCGGCATCGCCGGGGTGCCGGTGTTCGTCCATCCGCAGGTGGACCCGCTGCGGCCCGCCGACGCCATCGTGGTGCTCGGCGGCACGGCCTACGAGCGCTTCGATCTGGGCCTGCGGCTGGCCCGCCAGGGCTACGCGCCGGAACTGGTCATCTCGCGATCCACCGGCATCGACGACCACGTGATGGACCGCTACTGCGACGGGACGTTCGACTTCCGGGTGTCGTGCTTCGTGCCGGAGCCGTGGACCACCCAGGGCGAGGCGCAGGAGATCGCCCGGCGGGCCGCCACCGGGGACTGGCGGCACATCATCGTGATCACTTACACCCCGCACGTCTCCCGCGCCCGGTACATCGTGGGCAAGTGCTTTCGCGGCGAGTTGACCATGGTGGCCAGCCCCGCGGACTCCGGTCCGCTGTTCTGGGCGTGGATGTACGTGCGCCAGTCGGCGGGGTACGTCCGGGCGTTTCTGCAGCCCGGCTGTTGAGCCGGGTGAAAGATGGGCCACGAACGCGCAATCGAGCGGTTACGATGAGCCCGGACAGTCACTGCGCGTCCGTCTCGGGGGTGGATGCGGGGATCGGAAGGACATTCCGGTGCGTATCGACGACCTGCGGGGGTTGCGGGACGAGGAGCTCTCCGCCGATGTCTGCGTGATCGGTTCCGGACCGGCCGGGTTGACCATCGCCACCGAACTGGCGGGGACAGCGCTGCGGGTACTGGTGCTGGAGAGCGGAGGCCGCGCGGAGCAGCCGGACACCGAGGAGCTCAACGACATCGACAATGTCGGTGCGCCGCGCTCCCTACCGCACCGCCATGCCCGCAATCGGGTGCTGGGTGGCAGCTCGCACACCTGGGCCGGGCGCTGCGCGCCCCTCGACGAGCTGGACTTCGCCCGGCGGGAATGGGTTCCGGACTCCGGCTGGCCGATCGGCGCGAGCGAAATGGAACCGTATCTGGAGCGGGCGGGCGCGCATCTGGGCCTCGGGCACGGGGTCGGGTTCACCGACGACCGGTTCTGGACCCTGGCCGGACGTTCCGCGCCGGCGGCCGAACTCGACCGGCGCTGGCTGCGCCCCTACTTCTGGCAGATCAGCAAGGACCCCGCGGATCCCTTCGACTGCAAGCGTTTCGGCAGACATGCCCCGGCGATCTCCGCCGCGAATGTCCGAGTCGTCCTGAATGCCACCCTGGCCCATATCGATACCGATCCGGACGGCACCCACGTGCGGGCGCTGCGGGTCCTGGACGCCGAGGGCGGCGAACGTCTGGTTGTCGCCCAGCGAATCGTGCTGGCGGCCGGGGGGCTCGAGAATCCGCGCCTGCTGCTGGCCGCCAACCGCATCGTGCCCGCCGGACTGGGCAACCGACACGACATGGTCGGCAGATATCTGCTCGACCATCGCTGCGGCGCGGTCGGGACGCTCGATCCCGCTACCTCCGCCACCGCACGCGACCGCTTCGGCAAGTACGTCGTGAAGGGTCGCGGCGGGAAGCACACCTTCCTGCACGGCGTCGCGCTCTCCCCCGCGATCCAGAAACGCGAGGGACTGCTCAACTGCGCCCTGTGGATTCAGGAGGTGCCCGCCGACGACGACCCCTGGGAATCGGTCAAGCGGCTGTTGCGGGGACAGCTGACCCTGCGGGATACGCGCATCGTGTCGGCCCATCCCGGCCTGCTGCTGTCGGGGGTGCGCCGCCGCCTGGTGCACGGCACCGGACTGCCGCGCAAACTCGCCGAAGTGGAACTGCGCTGCATGGTCGAGCAACAACCCGATCCGGACAGCCGGGTCACCCTGAGCGACAAGGTGGATCGGCTCGGCATTCCCTTGGCCCGGGTGGACTGGAAGGTACATGAAATCGAGGACGCCACCGTCCGGCGCACCGCCGCCCTGGCGGCCGGCGAATTCGCGCGCCTCGGCTTCGATCCCCCGCACCTGCACCGATGGGTGTGCGAGAACAGTTCGGAGCCGGTGCAACTCACCGACTGGGCGCACCCCACCGGCGCGACCCGCATGTCCGCCGACCCGCGCACCGGCGTGGTGGACGCGCGGTGCCGGGTGCACGGGATGGACAACCTGTATATCGCGGGCAGCTCCGTCTTCCCGACCAACGGGCACGCCAATCCCACACTCATGATCGTGGCGTTGGCGATCCGGCTCGCGGACACCCTGCGCACGGGGTGAGGGAGCCCGGCCGCTACTTCCGCGGCAGCGTCATATCCATGCCGCCGACGTCGGCGATCGTCCAGCCGTCGGGGTTGACCGTCACGTTGTAGGTGACGGTGGTCTTGACGCCCTGGGGATTCTGGGCATTGGTACTGGTGACATCGAGGAAGACGTCGACCAGGTACGCGTCGCCGTCCCGACCGGTCACCTTGGCCGCGATGGGCGTGGCACTGGAGGTCCACTTCAAGACGGTGAGCGCCTCGGACAGCTTCGGCCCCGCCGCGTCGAACTGCTCGGACAGCTTGCCGGTGGTGTTCGCCTTCAAGCGGCCCTGCCAGGCGCCGAGATCGGCGAAGTCGATATTCGACGCACCGACCGCGTAGTCGGTGGCGACCTGCTCGGCGTGCTGCTCGGCGGCGGTCGCGGCATGGATGTCGTCGAGGTCGCCGCGCGCCGACAGCCACATGCCGGTGGTCACGACGGCCACGGCGACGAGCACCGCCGCGACGGCCCCCGCCACCAGGGTGGACACCGGCAGCGATACGGTCTTGCGCGCGGTCGCCGCGGTGGCGTCGCGCTTCTCGGCGTCCTTCTCGGCGTCCTCGGACATCCGCTTCCTCCTACTACTTCACATTCACCCGCACGCGCACGGCATCGTCACCGGTGTCGGCGAGCGCCTGCGAGATCAGGGTGCTGATATCGATCTGGGGTCCCGTACCGCGCACCGCGTCCGCCAGGGGTTGCAGGGCGGGTGCGAGGGTCTGCAATTCGGGTCCGGCCTGCCGCAACCAGTCGTTCAGCCGTGCCAGGAAGGTAGCCAGCCCGTTGTCGGCCAGATACGCATCGGGTCCGGGGGCACCGTCGACCAGTCTACCGACCGCCTCGACCAGGGCGGTCAAAGCATGCGAGAACTCGACAAATGCCGGGGCGGCGGCGCCCGTGGCCTCGCCCATACTGTCGATATCGGCCGCCGCGGCCTGGAAGCTGTTCAGTAGCTGGGCGATCTTGGGCTCCCGGCTCATAATGGCCGCGGCCAGCAGATCACCGGACCGCTGCAGGGCGGGCATGGCGCCGTCGGTGCCGATGAAGGCCTCGCCCAGGGTGCTCACCAGGGAGCCGACCGCCTCCGGATCGAGCTGGTTCATGGTCTTGGTGACCAGCCGGGCGACCTCAGGGATGGACAGCGGCGGACGCACCGCGGAGGCGTCCAACCGCTGTCCGTCGGCGAGATACGGTCCACCGGGGCCGTTGGGGCGGAACTCCACGTACGGTTCGCCCAGCGCCGACAGGTGTTCGATGACGACGGTGCTGTCGGTCGGCACCCGCCGATCCGCGGCCACCCGGAAGCGCACCTCCACCCCGTCGGCGGTGCCCCGCACGGCGGTCACCTCACCGACCTCGACACCGGTCAGCAGAATCGGCGAACCCACCTCGAGCGATCCCGAATTCGGCAGCACCATGGCGGCGTCGGTGAACTCCGCGAACGGATCCGCCCGCACCACACCGAAGGTCAGGTAGCTCGCGCCGACCACGGTGACGACGCCGATACCGGCCAGCGAGGCCAGCGATCCCCATTTCATCGCACGGCTCCGATCATGCGCAGGGTGGCGACCATGCGATCCACCTGCTCGTCCTTGCCGACCGAATCCACCGACACCCCGGTGACATTCACCTTCGCGCCCTGTTCGAAGAACGGAATCACCTTGTCCCGCAACAGCGCGATGAGCAGATTCAGATTGCCCGGCGCGGACAGGTCCAGCGGCGCACCCGACATCGCCAGCGGCACGAACGCCTGCGCGGCCGCATCACCCGAGGTGGCGATGGGGGCCAGCCAGGTCAGCGAGGTGCCCAGCGTGCCGAGCGCGGTGAACAGGCCCGCCACCCCGTCGATGGAATGGGTGATGCCGTTCATCTGGTCCACCGAGACCTGGCTCAGCTCATGGTCCAGGAAGCCCATCTTGTCGTGCAGCACTTGCGCATTGGTGCCGAGTCCGTTGAGCAGCAGATCGACCTGGTCCAGGTTGGCGGCCAGGTCGACGGCGTCGGCGGCGAGCACCTGCGCGATGCGCTTGGTCTCGGCCGGATCCTGCGGCAGCACCGCGTTGAACCGGTGGATGATGTCCTGGAGTTGGTCGATGGCGCCGCCCTGGGTGAAGGTGGCCAGCGCGGCCATGGTGTCCTCGAGCTGCACCGGCGGCGCGGTGCGCTCGAGTGGAATGGTGCCGCCGTCGGTCAGCAGATCGCCGAAACCGTCGGTCGGAGTGGTCAACGCCAGGTGGATGTCGCCGAGCACGGTGTTCTGCCGCAGTTCGGCCACGGTGGTGGCGGGCAGCCGCACCGCGCGGGAGATGTCGACATCCACCACCACGTAGCCGCCGCGACCGGCGGGGGCCTGCGCGGCGTCCACCACCCGCACCCCGGCCACCGTGCCGACCATCGCGCCATTGGCGATGACCTTCGCCTTGGCGGGCAGGTTCAGCACATTGTCGAACTCGATGTGCAGCCGATAGGTGGGCCCCGACACCGTGGTGCCGGGCACCGGCACCGAGGCGGGATCGAAGCCACAACCGCCGACACCGGCCAGCAGCGCCGCCGCCAGCACCGCGATTCCGGTGCGGCGCAAGAGTTTCGCCGTCATCGCGCACCCGCCGTTCCCAGCACCAGCTGAACCAGAGGAATCTCGACCATGCCGTTCGCCGCACCGGCGCACCGTCCGGGTGCGACGGCATCGATCGCCGCGCACACCTGCTCGGCGTCCGGCGCGGGCAGTGCCACCCGCGGCGACCCGTAGGTGATGCCGTCGGGACCGGTGACCGCCTGCGCCACCGAGGTGATCACCGGCAGCTTGCGCACCACCTCCGCCAGCGAGCCGATATTCGCGCGCAGCAGCCGCACCATGGGCACGGCGTCGTTGAGCGCGTCCATGATCGGATCGCCCGCCAGCACGACCAGGTCGTTGAGCATCGGCAGCACCGCGCCGAGCCGGTCGACCAGCACCGCGCCGGGACCGATCAGCTCGTCGCTGGCGATGGTGAGCGCCGGAGCCAGCCGCAGCAGCATGCTGCGCAGGTCGCCCCAGTGCGTCTCCACCTTCTCGGCCACCGAGGCGAAGGAGTCGAAAATGCCCACCAGATGCGCGATATCGGCGTCCGGTGCGGCCATGGCCGCACCCAGCTTGTTGACGATGTCGTTGATCTCGCGGCCGGTGCCCCGGGTGGCGTCGTCGAGCGCGATCAGGCCGCGGCCCAGCGCGTCCGGGGCGTCGGGGCGCTGGATCTCGGCGGACAGATCCGCCAGCGCGGTCAGCGTCTCGGTGATGCTCTTGGGGGTGAGGGTATTGGTGATGGGCCGGGCCGGATCCCACAGCGCCCGATCCGCGCCGCTGGACAGCACCGCCAGATTCCGGTCGGCCACAATCGATTCGGCGACGGTGGTGGCGGCGGCGTCGGCGTACACCGGATGGTCCGCGTCCACCGAGAAACCGACGGTCACCTTGCCGTTCTCCGGCTCGACCGAATCCACGGTGCCGACCGCGATGCCGCGCATGGTCACCTTGTTGCCCACGTACAGGCCCACCGCGTCGGGCATGATCGCGGTGTAGGAGATGGTCTTCTTCATCGGGTCGAAGATGACGACATAGCCGACCAGGGCGACGAGCACGATCACCAGCGCCCCGGCGACCGACATGAACGCCTGCGATCCGAGCATCCGCTTGAACATCAGCAGTCCCTCCCGGGCAGCGGTACGCAGATGGCGGCCGGCGCGGTGATGGTCTGGCCGGACCGGTCCACACCCACCCCGCCGTCGGGAATCACCAACTGCGACAACTTGTCCTGCAAACTCTGCGCGGCGGTGAGCATGGGCTGGAACTCGCCGCTGAGGCCGCGCAGCGCCGCCACCGCGTCGGTGACCCTGGTCTTCAGCTGGTCGTTCCACACCGGGCCCAGCACGGCCACCCGGTCGAGCACGCCGCTGAGCAACCGGATCGCCTCGGCCATCTCGGCGTGCTTGTCGAGCAGCACCGTGACCAGCAGGTTGGCATTGTCCATGAGGCGGCCGAGATCGGTCTTCGCGCCGTCGTACATGCGCACGTACTCGTCCAGCACCGCGACGGCGTTCGAGACCTGGGTGCGCTGCCGGTTCAACGCGTCGACGTAGGTGCCGAGCGTGTCCAGGGTGGTGCGCAGGGTGTCCGGCGCGGTCTCCAGCGAATCGCCGAGCGCGGTCAGATTGCGGTGCAGCGAGTCGCCGTCGAGCTGCTGCAACGGCGCGGCCGCGGCCTGGAAGGTCTGGATCAGGCTGTAAGGCAGCCGAACTCGGTCCGCGGGGATCGGGGCGTCGCCCAGCGGCCGCTCCCCCGCCGGGAACATCGCCACGTAATGGCCGCCGACCACGGTGAGCATGCGGATGTCCAGCGAGGTCTGATCACCCACGAACACATTGGAATTCACGGTGAAGCGCATGACGACCCGGTCCGGCTTCAGCTCCAGCGATTCCACCTCGCCGACCGAGATGCCGGCGATGCGCACATCGTCACCGGCCTTCACCGACTGTGCCTCGGTCAATTCCGCGGTGTAGGTGTGCTTTCCGAACGGCACCACGTACAGCGCGCCCACCGCCAGCAGGCAGATGGCGAGCAGGATCGCGCCGACGACGCCGCGGCGCAGCTCCCGGCGCTTGCGGGTGTGGTCGTCGATGACCCTGCTCTCGCGGGGCAGCAGGCTCGACAGTCTCATCCGTTGCACAGCACCACCCGCTGACCGGAGACCAGCACCTGGAGCAGACCCGGCAGCTCCGCGGTTCCCCTGCTGCACTGCGGTGTCCAGCCCGAGGCCGACGGCAGCGCGGCGTCCGCGGCGGCCAGCACCGCGGGCAGCCGCCCGAACACCGCCACCGCCTCCTGCGGATCGGGGAACAGCCGCCGGATCAGCTCGTCCACGTCATTGCCCTCGGCCAGGCCCAGGGTGCGCAGCAGCGAGTCGACGGGGGCCAGCACCGACGGCGCGGTCACCGCGAATTGCGCCAGGCCGCCGATGTTCTCGCGCAGCGATTCGAAGATGTCCGACAGTCGAGCCAGCAGCGGCACCAGGTGGTGCACCCGGCCGCCGACCTTGTCCGACAGCTCCGACATATTGCGGATCAGGGTGCCGATCACCTGCTGGCGGTTGTCCACATAGGAGGCGAGTTGGCCGATGGCGTCCAGGGCCGGGCCGACGCCGCTGCCGTCACCCTCGATCACCGCCACCATACTGGCGCTGAACTGGTTGATCGCCTCGGGCGAGATGGTGGCCAGCACCGGCCGTAGGCCGTTGAACAGGCTGGTGACATCGAAGGACGGCACCGTCTGCTCGACGCCGACGGTGGCGTCGGCGGGCAGGCGCACCCCGGGCCGCGGCTGCTGTTGCAGGTCGATGTAGCGCTGCCCGGTCAGGTTCTGGTAGCGGATGGCCAGCGTGCTGTTGTCGTAGATGGCCGCGTCGGTCTTGACGGTCAGGCGCACCCGCGCCCGGGTGCCGTCCAGGTCGATGCCGCGCACCTTGCCCACCTGCACGCCGTACATGCGCACGTCATCGCCCACCTTGAGGCCGTTGGCATCGGTGAACAGCGCGTCGTGCGCCTCGGTCTCGCCCGCGACGGGCCGTTCGATGAGCTGGATGACCATGGCCAGCACGGCCACGATCACCACCGCGAACAGTCCCAGCCGCCAGGCGGCGGCCCCCACCTTCATCGGCCACCTCCCGCACCCAGGAGCGGCACCGCCACGGCGGGCACGCCGCGCAGGTCCACTTCGACATTCAGCACCGGTCCGTTCGGGGTGTCCGGCATGGCGGCGCGCAGCCGGTGCAGCAGTTCGGTCAGCTCGGCGGCGGTGCGCTGCGGCGCGGGCACCATCTGCGCCAGCACCGACAGAATGGCGGCGAGGGTGTCGGTGGTGGCCGAGAGCTGGGTTCCGGCCTGCCCCAGCGTTTCCGACAGGGTGGGCAGCAGCTTGTTCACCACGATGTCCACCCCGTGGTCGTAGGATTCGCGATCCTGTTGCAGCCGTTCGATACTGCGGATCACGTCCACCACCTCGACCGCCGCGCCCGCGAACCGGCCGCCGCCGTCGAAGGCCGGGCCGAGATTGCCGAACAGCTGCGAGGGCGGCATCTTCTGGTTGTCCACCACGGTGCGCGAGGCGGTCACGATGGCCTGCGCCAGCGGCGTGAACGCCTCCACATCCGCCGCGACCTGCGCGATGACCGTGGCCAGCTGCGGAGTCAGCACCGATTCGCCGACCTGCGACATGCTGCGCAGCAGCGAACCCATGGTGGCGTCGTAGACGGCCGCCGACTTGGCGCCGGTCAGGTCGATCTCGGTGCCGGTGCGCAGCGGCGCGCCGCCCGGGCCCCGGCGCAGCTCGATCTCGCTGATGCCGAACAGGTTCTGCGGCGCGTAGTCCACCAGCAGCGAGTCGTCCAGGCCGTACAGCCGCGACTCGTCGAGTCGCAGGGCGATGCGCTGGGTGCCGCGCGCGGCGGGCGTGATGTCCACGACCTTGCCGACCAGCACGCCGTCCAGGCGCACCTGGGTGCCCGCCAGCACGCCGTCACCGATCTGCTCGGTGTGCAGTGAGATGCGCAGTCCCGCATCGGCGGTCATGGCGCGAATGCCGTACCAGGCCGCGGTCACGGCCACCACCACCGCGACCGCGATGGCTCCCACCTTCATCGCCCGGCCGCGGTCCACCGCGACCCCGGGCATTCCGTAATTCGGCATCCCTACCCCGTGAACGTGATCGCCGAGTTGAAGCCCCACAGCGCGATGGACAGCACCATGTCGATGGCGACGATCGCCACGGAGCTGGCCCGCACCGCCTTACCCGACGCGATGCCCACACCCTCCGGGCCGCCGGTGGCGAAGAACCCGTAGTAGCAGTGGATGAGGATGACCACGGTGGCGAAGATGGCCACCTTGATCACCGCCGCGATCACGTCGAATCCGGTGACGAACTGGAAGAAATAGTGGTCGTACACGCCCGCGGCGGACCCGTGCACCAGCGTGATCAGGCCACGGCAGGACAGGTACGACAGGATGAGCGCGATCAGGAAGGTCGGGATGATGGCGACCGCACCGGCCAGCACGCGGGTGGTGACCACGAACGGCACCGAGCGCAGGCCGAGCGATTCGATGGCGTCGATCTCCTCGGAGATGCGCATGGAGCCGATCTCGGCGGTCATCCGGCAGCCCGCCTGCGCGGCGAAGCCGATGGCGGCCGCGATGGGCGCGAGTTCGCGCGTGGTCGCGTAGGCCGACACCAGGCCGGTCACCGGTCCCATGCCGAGCATGTCCAGGGTGGCGAACGATTCCACCGCCACCGACGCGCCCATGACCAGGCCGAGCACGATCATCATGGGGACGGTGCCGCCGCCCACGATGACCGAGCCGCGGCCCCAGGTCATATTGGTGATGGCGCGCATGGTCTCGTCGCGATAGCGCTGCAGCGTCAACGGAATCGACGACAGCACCTGCCAGACGAAGGCCAGCACGAAGCCGAGATTCTCGATGCGGCGCAGGATCAGCCCGCGGCGGCGATAGAAGCGCGCGAACCAGCCGAGTCCCTTGGGGACGTAGGTCGATGTGGTCATGCCAGCCTCGTGGGCAGGAACATGGCGGTGATCTGAGTGGCGACCAGGTTCACCACGACGATGGACACCACCGAGAGCACCACCGCGGCGTTCACGGCGTCGGCCACGCCGCGCGGGCCGCCCTTGGCCTCGAGTCCGCGCTGACAGGCGATGACGACCACCAGGAAGCCGAAGATGACCGCCTTCACCAGCGACACCCACACGTCGGCGGTGGTGGCGAAGGAGCCGAAGGTGGCCCAGTAGCTGCCCGGCGTGACGTTCTGGCCGCCGACCGCCACCGCGTATCCGGCGAGGACGCCGACGAAGATGATGAGGATGTTCAGCAGCGGGGCCACGAACAGCATGGCCACCATGCGCGGGATGACCAGCCGGTGAATCGGGCTGATGCCCATGGTGTTCAGCGCGTCGATCTCCTCGCGGATGGTGCGCGCCCCGAGGTCGGCGGCGATGGCCGCCGCGCCCGCACCGCCGAGCAGGAAGCCGGTAGCCAGTGGCGCTCCCTGTTTGATGACGCCGAGCCCGCCCGCCGCGCCCAGCAGCGAATCCGCGCCGAGGGTGTGGATGATATTGCCGACCTGCACCGAGACGATGACGCCGAACGGGATGGCGATGAGGATCGCGGGCAGCGCCGTGACGGTGATGAGCCGCCACGCCTGGATGATGGCCTCCCGCCACTGGAACTGCCCGCGCGCGATATCGCTCACCGCGCCGGTGACGGTCTCCTGGGCGATACCGGCGGCCCGTCCGAAGGTACGCAGGGAGGACACGACGGTTCCGGAGAAGTTGTCGCGCACGATCCGTGCGGCGGATGGGGTCGGTAGCGACCGGGTGTCGGGCTTCAAATCATTCTTCTCCGTGATCGGCAACACTGCCTGCCATCAAAGCTAATGGTTACGGGCAGTTACAACAAATCGGGTTACGGTGTGACCGACACCGCCAAGCTACCGGCCGGTATCAACGCCGACCCCCAGGTCAAGAGGCTATATCTGCATGTTAAGGCGTGTTCTGGAACCCGTTATCAGCGGTAACAGCTATCGCTGTGGCGGATATCACCGCCCCGGCGAACCGCCGGCATCGAGGTTTCGGAGCCCTCGGTCATACCTCGGCCGCGCAGTAAGTGAACTGTCAGCAATCGCGATGGCCGTCGTCAGCGCCGTACGAATTCGCGTGAATCGGCTCCCCCGCACCGCTGGGAGGAGTTCACTGGCGGTGTGGATCAGACAGTGACCGCGATCCTGGGGGCCATCGAAGCCGACGACTGGACCACATTCGCGAAACTCGTTCACCCCTACGTGCACTGGTCCGAGAGCGGCCACATCACCCGGGGCCGCACCCGGGTGATGGCCATGCTCGCCGGACGTCCGCACAATGGCGATTCGACACCGCCCGCCCGCGCCTACGAACTACGCGACGGACAGGTGTACCGCTGGACCTCGTGAAGCGCGAGGCTCGTGAAGCTCAGGGACTGACGGCCAGGAACAGGAAGCCGGAGAACACCACCAGGTGCACACAGCCCTGGAGCAGCGTGGCCCGGCCGGGCACCACCGTGAGCGCGCCGACCACCACCGTCAGCGCCAGCAGCACCATCTGAGTGGCGCCGAGCCCCAGCATGAGCGGCCCCTCGATCCAGATCGAGGCCAGCGCGATGGCCGGAATCGTCAGCCCGATACTGGCCATGGCCGAGCCCAGCGCCAGATTCATGCTGATCTGCACCCGGCCCCGCCGGGCCGACCGCACCGCCGCGAGCGCCTCCGGCAGTAGCACCAGCAGCGCGATCACCACACCGACCGCGGACTGCGGCAGCCCAGCCGAGGCGATGGCGGATTCGATATTCGGGGATACGGTCTTGGCCAGACCGACCACGCCGACCAGGGCCAGCAGCAACAGGCCCAGGCTGGCCAGCGCCCGCCCACCGGTCGGCGGCTGTTCGTGCTCATCGTGGACCACGGTGGCGGGACCGCCCTCGACCGGCAGGAAATCGTCCGGATGCCGGACCGTCTGGACCATGACGAAGACGCCGTAGAGCACCAGCGCCGCCACCGCCGCGAAGGCCAACTGCCCACCCGAGAACACCGGACCCGGTTCACTGGTGGTGAACGTCGGCAGCACCAGGCACAGGGTGGCCAGGGTCGCCACCGTGGCCAGCGCCGCGCCGGTGCCCTCGGCGTTGAAGACCGCCACCCGCCGCCGCAACGCACCCACCAGCAGCGACAGACCGACGATGCCGTTGCAGGTGATCATCACCGCCGCGAAGACGGTGTCGCGGGCCAGCGATGCCGCCTTGTCACCGCTGGAGATCATGAGCGTGACGATCAGGCCGACCTCGATGACCGTCACCGCGACCGCGAGCACCAGCGCGCCCAGCGGTTCGCCCACCTTGTGCGCGACCACCTCGGCGTGATGCACCGCCGACAGCACCGCCCCTATCAGGGCCGCGCTCACCAGAATCACCGCTGCCCCGTTCAGATCGCGACCCCAGGAAACCGCCAGCACCAGGGCGGCGAAGAGGGGAACGAGCGTGGACCAGTGACGCAGAAAGAAGCGGGCCATACTGTCCAGTTTCGCAGCTAATCCGGTGCACACCTGGAAAGGAGAGCTTTACCTCGCTTGATTCATGGGAGGAATCACTTAGGCTGCGGTCGTGGACCAGACAACCGGGCCCCAGGCGCACCCGCACGAACCGCATGCAGAAGGGTTCGCATCCAAGCTCAACTGGCTGCGGGCCGGGGTGCTCGGCGCCAACGACGGCATCGTCTCCACCGCCGGTCTGGTGGTGGGCGTCGCGGCGGCGACCACGGACGCCACCAATATCCTCACCGCGGGCGTCGCCGGACTCACCGCCGGTGCGATCTCCATGGCGGCCGGCGAGTACGTCTCGGTGAGCACCCAGCGCGACTCCGAGAAGGCGTTGCTGGCCAGGGAGAGACGCGAACTGGCCGAGCAGCCGGACTACGAACTCGACGAGCTCACCGATATCTACCGGGCCAAGGGACTCTCACCGGAGACCGCTCGCAAGGTCGCCGAGGAACTCACCGCCCACGACGCCTTCGCCGCGCACGCCGAGGCCGAACTGCGTTTGGACCCCGACGAACTCACCAATCCGTGGCAGGCCGCGCTCTCCTCGGCCGTGGCGTTCACCGTCGGCGCGCTGCTGCCGCTGCTGGCCATCCTGCTGCCGCCGGTGTCGTGGCGGATTCCGGTCACCTTCGCGGCAGTGGTGGTGGCACTGGCCATCACGGGTTCGGTGAGTGCGCGGCTGGGCGGCGGCAACCCGCGCCGCGCGGTGCTGCGCGTGGTGATCGGCGGTGCGCTGGCCATGGCCGTCACCTACGGAATCGGCCAGCTCGCGGGAGTCTCCGGAATCTGACGCGCGGTCAGCGACCCGGGTACACCGCCTCGGCCGGAATGTAGTTCTCGGTGCCCGGCGGCTTGGGCACACAGACCCAGTCGCCGTCCCGGAACTCCCACGCCGAGATGACATTGTCGTGCGTGCAGTCGTCACCCACGCGGCGGTCGGCCAGGTCTATCGGCGGCGCCACCGGAGTGGGAATGCGCACGGCGGGTGCGGGTTCCGGGGCGAACGCGGTGGTCGTCGGCGCGAGCGCGGTGGTGGACGGCGCGAGCGTGCTCGCGGGGACTCGCTCACCGCCCGTTCGCGTGTCGTCGCGACCGGTGAGCAGCATGCCCGCCGCGACGGCGAGCACCAGCACGCCCGCGATCACCACGACCACCGCGAGGGCGCGCGGTGTGATGTCACCATCGCTGTGTCCTTCGGCCATACCTGGACTCCTTCGATGCGCGGCCGCCCGGACTACGGGGCGGGCGGCGGGGGCGGCGGGGGCACCAGCCAGGGTG
>NZ_JASCXP010000172.1:0-14390 GCF_030010695.1 Nocardia sp. CC201C | reverse complement strand
CGTCGCTGCCCCGGAGTACCTCTTCGTGGCGGGCGGGATCGGGATCACCCCGATCCTGCCCATGCTCGCGGCCGCCGAGCGGGCCGGGGCGCGGTGGACCCTGCACTACGGCGCTCGGACCCGGGCGCACCTGGCCTTCGCCGATGAGCTGGCCCGCCGCTATCCGGGGGTGGTGAACCTGGTGCCGCAGAACGAATTCGGTGTGCTGCCCCTGGAGCGGATACTCGCGGACACCGCCGCCACGGTGTACTGCTGCGGGCCCGCACCGCTGCTGGATGCGGTCGAGAAGCTCTGCGGCAGCAGCGGACTCGCGGTGCACACCGAGCGATTCACCGCCCGTGACACCGGCGACGCCGTCGACCGGGAGTTCGAGATCCGCCTGGCCGCCAGCGCCCGCACCCTGCGGGTGCCGGTCGGCCGGTCCATCGCGGAGGTGCTGGAGAGCGCGGGCCTGCCGGTGATCACCTCGTGCCGCGAGGGCACCTGCGGCAGTTGCGAGACCGCCGTCCTGGACGGCGAGATCGACCATCGCGACACGATCCTGACCGCCGCCGAGCGCGAGCGCGGCGACACCATGATGCTGTGCGTCTCGCGGGCGCACACGGATGTGCTGGTCCTGGATCTGTAATGCGCGGTCGGTGCCGGAATCGGGTCACACAAGCGTGCGCGTACCCCACGCGCCGGTCTCCCGTTCGGGAACACGAGAAGTAGAAGGAAACACACACCGATGAGGAAAACTGCCGCGGCGTCCGCGCTGCTCGCCGCCGCGCTGTGCATCACCGCCGGAGCCACCGGTACGGCGCAGGCCGACGAGGGCGTCGTCAACTACACCGCGACCACCACCGAAACCTCCGCCGTCATCACCACCGACGCGGGCTCCCTGGACGTCGACAACGGCGTGCTGAAGATCAAGGCCCCCAACGGCGATGTCATCGCGGGCACCGAACTGTCCTTCCGGGTGGACGAATTCGTCTTCCCGATCGCCGCCGACATCGTCGACCGCACCGTCACGCTCACCCCGCTGTTCAGCCTCGCGCACGCGGAGTACAAGCCGGTCGCCCTGCCGTTCGAGGACCGGGCGTCCTGGAAGACCGAATACGACCGGGAGAAGGACGCCTGGAGCCGGATGACCTCCACCATCAGCCTGGGCGCGGCGGTCGCCGCCCTGGTCGGCGGTATCGGTGGCGCGGGCGTGGGCTGCATCCTGGGCGGCATCGCCGGTGCCACCATCGCCTCGGCCACCATTGTCGGCCTGTTCGGTCCGTTCATCCCGGCCGCCGCCGTCGGCTGCATCGGCGGCATCCTGGCCATGGGATCGCTGGGCGCGGTCGCCGGTCAGATCCTGATCACCGCGCCCGTCGCCATCATGGCGGCCGTGCAGTACTTCACCACCATCAATTCGCCGATGCCCAACAAGCCGGCGAAGTAAGGACTCCGGCGCGTAGCGCCGGGGGGACAGGGACCCCCGCTCGGACCTCGGCCCGGGCGGGGGTCTTGTCGGTCGGACGGGGGAGTTCGGTGCGGCCGCGATCTCGATCACCCGATCGGATATCGGAATGGAATGGCTTGCGGCCATGCGGAATTCACCCGGATTCGATCGAATGGCCGGGCATTCGATCGCCAGGGAGGAAGAATTCATGACCAGCACCGACACCCCGGTCAACGGCACCGTCGCCACGCGCGTGAGCGAGCTGACGGAGGTCTTCGCGCGGGGACTACAGGAGAACCTCGGCGTCGGCGCATCGCTGGGCATTCGCCTGGAGAGCGCCGGGGACGGGTGCACCCGCTACTACCTGGACCCCAATCCGGCCACCATCAACGCCATGTTCACCGTGCACGGCGGGGTGATCGCCACCCTCATGGACACCGCCATGGGCAGTGCGGTGTTCACCAGACTCGGTGACGGCGTGGCGTACACGACGCTGGAGCTGAAGGTGAACTTCATTCGCGCGGTCACCCTCGACGGCAGTCGGCTCACCTGCGAGGCCACCGTGGTGCACGTGGGGCGCAGCACGGCGACGGCGGAGGGGCGGATCACCGACGCCAACGGGAAGCTGATCGCGCACGGCACCACCACGATTCTGGTGCTGCGGCCGCAGGGTTGAGTGGGACGGGAAAGGGCCCCTCGTGGAGGGGCCCTTTCGGTCGGGATCGACGCGGGTCAGGCCAGCGAACGGCACTGGGCGATGAAGGCGGCCAGTTCGTCCACCCGGTCCGAGCGTGCGTCCACGGCCCGATCGATCACCTTGAGCAGGTGTTCGTAGGCCGCGGTGTGGTCGTAGTCGGCGACATCGGCGATGCGCAGCGCCCACCGCCAGTAGCCGCGCAGCGTATCCGCCAGGGGCATGCGGAATCCCGCGATGACGTCGCGGATCGGCTCCACCGCGGAGTCGCCCTGGGTACGCAGGTAGCGGGTCACCACATCGGCCATGAAGCTGAAGTGCCGCGCCTCGTCGCGCGACAGCCTGGTCAGCACCGCGCCCAGCACCGGATCACCGGACACCTCCCGCAGCTGCTGGTAGTACATCTGTGTGGCCTTCTCCTGGACCAGCGCGTAGGCGAAGAACTGCACCGGATGCGTGTAGGGCAGGTCGAACGGCTTGCGCCCCTCGACCGCCAGTTCCTCGCGCAGCGCGCCGCGTTCGGCGAGGCCCGCCGCCTCCTGGTAGCGCGTCAGGGCGCGGGCGTGGGTGTCCTCCTCGAGCGCCCAGCGGACGGTGAAGTGGTAGAGCTCCCGATTGTGCACGGCGGTGGCCAGGTCCACGCTGTCGTCGATCGGGAAGTTCCGTTGGTACACATCGAAATACCCGGGCAGGTGGTCCTCGATGTAGGTCACGAACCGCACCGCGGAGCGCTGTCCCTCGGTCAGGCGGTCGGCGTCGGCGGCCGCCCAGTCGAACGCGGTCTCCACATCCCAGGCGCGGGTGGCGGGCGAGGCGGCCAGGAAGCCGTCCACGGCCGCCGTCAGTTCGTCCGCGGGTAGCAGCGCGGATTCCAGATTCACGATCCCTCCCGGGCGTCAGCGGGCATTGCGGCACACCAGCGCGTAATGCTTGGTGGTGTAACCCCATCCGGCATTGGCGATCTCCAGGTAGTGCCGCAGCGTCGCGGCCAGCCCGGTGCGGTGCACGTCGATGCGGTCGGCGGCGGCGTCCACATTGGCGATCCAGTCGTCGATGGTGCGCCGATAGTGCTCGGTGAGATCGTCCACCGAGACGATGGAGAAACCGGCGTCCTCGGCGGCGGTGACCAGATCCGACAGCGGCCGCAGATCGCCCCAGCCGAAGATGTCGGCGCGCACGAACTCGGTACCGGCCCGCTCGTCGAAGGCGCGGTGCGCGGCGGCATTGCGGAAGCAGCTCTCCGAGACGTACAGGGTGCCGCCGCGGCGCAGCACCGCGCGGGCCCGCCGGAACACCTCGTCCAGATCGGGCATGTGCACGATGGAGCCGAGCATGGTCACCGCGTCCACGCCGCGGGCGGGCAGTTCGAGCCGTTCGAAGTGCCCGACTCGGGTGCGCACCCGGTCGGCCACCCCGCGCGCGGTCGCCTGCGCGGCGATGTACTCGTGCTGGCGCGGTGCGGGACTGATGCCGAGGGTGTCGCAGCCGAACTCCTCGGCCATGAACAGGATCAGCGCACCCCAGCCGCAGCCGACGTCCATGAGCCGTTCGCCGCCGCGCAGCCTGAGCCGGTCGGCGACGAAGCGCAGTTTGTTGCGCTGGGCGACCTCCAGGGTGTCGCCGTCGGATTCGTAGAGCGCCGAACTGTACTTGCGCAGCGGGTCCAGGAACTGGCCGAAGATATCGGGATCGAGGTCGTAGTGCTGATTGGTGTCCGCCGTGACCGTCACGCCGCCGCCTCGCGCAGCGCCTCGGCCACCACGGCCACCACGTCGGCCAGGGTGGCGGTGCCGAAGACGTCCTGGTCGTCGAGTTCGATGTCGTAGGTGCGTTCGATGCGGGCGATCATGCGCAGCACGCGCACCGAGTCGACACCGGCCATGCCGCGCAGGTCGGCGTCGGGCAGCAGTGCCGATTCGGCCAGTCCGGTTTCCGCGGCGGCGATCTCGGTGACGGTGCGCAGGATGTCGTCGGTGGAGGTGGTCATGGCTGAACTCCATTCGGGGAGAGGGGATTCGCCGTGGCGATGGCGTGGGAGAGCAGGGCGACCTCGTCGTCGCCGAGCGTGAGTCGGTGGCGTACGTCGGTCAGCGCGAAGGGTTGGTAGGTGGCCGACGAGGTGGCGCACACCGCCCCGTCGGCGTCGAGCACATCGGCCGACGTCTGGATGAGGTCGCCGTTGTCGCTGTCGGAAAGTCGTGCGATGCAGTGGTATTCGTGGTCGACGAGCAGCGGTGTCAGGAAGCGGGTGCGCTGGGAGACGGTGAAGGCGGGCACCCGCCGGGCCAGCACGATCAGATTCCCCATCACCTCGTCGCAGACCACGCCGACGAGGCCGCCGTGCACCACACCCGGATAGGACTCGAAGGACCGGTCCAGCCGCAGGCATGCGGCCAGTCCCTCCGGATGCGGGGTGAAGGTGAGTCGCAGCCCGGACGGATTGTGCGGTGAACAGCCGAAACAGCGGTAGTCGGGGATCACCGACCACGGCACCCGCACGGCGCTGTCGGTGCCCATATCGGCGTCGGCGCTGTGCCGCACGGCTAGGCGATCACATCGGCCAGTGCGCGACGCACCTTGGCATTGCTGGACAGATCCAGGCCGGTGATTCCGGCGAAGGTGCGGCGCACCTTGTCGTGCAGCACGTCGAGCTCGCCCTCCGCGGCCACCTCGGCCAGGAACAGCTCGAATCCGGTGTCGATGGTCTCGTGATCGCCCAGTTCGGCGATTCCGGCCTTGAAGGTGCTGACCGGATGCTTGATCTTGGCCTCGGAGCTGTACACGTACAGCGTCTCCAGCACCGAAGGCAGCTCCTCGGGCCGTCGCCGCAGCCGCTCGGTGGTGTAGTGGATGAACTCCCGGGCGTGCCCGGCCTCATCGCGACTGGCATTGAGCAGCAGGTTCTTCAGCACCGGTTCGGCCACCCAGTTCGAGACCGCGCGGTAGACGTGATTGACCGTGAGTTCGGAGATGATATTGGTGGCCAGGGTCGCCGAGGGCGTGGTGCCGGGGGCGTACGGCTCGCGCATGGCGTCCACCGCGGTATCGGCCACATCCTCGCCGATGGCCCGCAGCCAGGAGCGGAAGGCGTAGTGATGCTGCACCTCCTGGTAGCCCCACACCACGGCGAAGGTGGAGAAGTCGTAGTCGTCCACGAACTCCTGGAGGAATCCGTGCACGGCGGCGATGACATTGGATTCGCCCATGGCGGCGCTCTTGGCCAGGGTCACGTACTCGGGTCGGACCAGGGTGGGGTCTACGGTGTCGAGGGCGAGGTCGCCCAGCTGCCAATGCAGGCGCTCGTAGTGGCGGAAGACGTCGTAGCTGTGCACGGGGACTCCTGGGGTCGGGTCGAATAGCGTTGCGCGTCAAGGGTGCTGGGCGATGAGGTCGCGGGCGGCGAGCCGCTGGAGCTTGCCGCTGCTGGTGCGGGGGATGGTGCGCGGCGCGACCAGGTGCACCCGCACCGCGGCGAGGCCGAGATCGGCCGTGATGCGGGCGCGAATGGCGTCGGCGAGGGAATCGGCGGTCGCGCCGGTGTATTCGGATTCGGCGATGAGGGCGATGACATCGTCACCGTCGGGATCGACGGCGGCGGTGCAGCGGCCCTGGTACACGCCGTCGAGGTCGCGCACGGCCGCCTCGACATCCTGGGCGTAGTAGTTCACGCCGCGCACGGTGATCATGTCCTTGCACCTGCCGGTGACGAAAAGCTCACCAGCACGGCGGTATCCGAGATCGCCGGTGCGCAGCCAGCCGTCCTCGAAGCGGTCCGCCACGCTCTCCGGGTCGACCACGAAATAGCCGTCGGTCACCGCCGCGCCCCGGATCAGGATCTCGCCGACCCAGCCGTCGGGCAGGTCGATGCCGGAATCGGTGGCGACGATGCGGATCTCCATCTCCGCCACGGGCGCGCCCACCCCCGCCACCGCGCGGGCATCGGCCTGTTCCGGTGGAACGGTGTGGGCCACCGCGGCGTCGGAGAGCAGTGCGCGGTCCACCCATTCGAAGACGGGGGCACGGCCCAGCGGCGGGAAGGCCACCGCGAGGGTGGCCTCGGCCATGCCGTACACCCCGAACATGGTGTCGCGGCGGAATCCGGCGGGGGCGAAGCGGTCGCAGAACCGCGTGACCACGTCGTGCGAAATGGGTTCCGCGCCATTGAAGGCGATGCGCCAGCGGCTCAGATCGTATTCGGCTACCCGCTCCGGCGGCACCGCCGCGAGCAGCGCCTCGTACCCGAAATTGGGCATGGCGGTGATGGTGGTGCCGCTGGCGGCGAATTCCCGCAACCAGCGCGCCGGATCCTTGACGAACGCCAGCGGCGACCAGATGTGCGCCGGAATACCGCGCAGGATCGCCGAGAGCGTGCCGAACAGACCCATATCGTGGAACAGCGGCAGCCAGAATCCGCCCTGGTCGTCCCGGCTCAGGTCGATGCCGGAGCGGATCGCCGCCAGGCCGCTCAGCACATTGGCGTGGGTCAGGCGCACCCCCTTGGGCAGGGCGGTGCTGCCCGAGGTGAACTGCACGATGGCGAGATTATCGGGGCCGAGGTCGGTCGGCAGCCCAGACTCTCCCGGCAGCCCAGACTCTCCCGGCAGCCCAGGTTCTCCCGGCAGCACCGAGTTCTCCGGCAGGTCTCGCTCGTAGAGCGCGGTGGCATCCAGGAATTCGACGTCCAGCGCGGTGCCGACGAGCGGCGCCAGCTCGGCCAGCCGCGGCGAGATCAGGATGGTCCGCATCCCCGCGGCCGCCGAGATGGCGGCCAGCTTCTCGGGATAGCCGCGCGCGTGCCGGATACCGGCGGGCAGCGGCAGGGGGGTGGCCGCGCCACCGGCGGTGGTGACGGCGAACAGGGCGATCAGGAATTCCGGTGCGTTGGGCGAGAGGATGCCCACCGGCTCGCCGCGGCGCAGCCCGCGCCGGATCAACTCGGTCGCGGCCACCCGGGCGCGGCGGTGCAGCTCGGCGTAGGTGATGCTCTCGGCCGATGACCAGAATGTCGCCGAAACCCGGGGATGGTCGGTCGCGATACCCGCGAAACGGCCCGGCAGCGTATCGGGCGAATTCGAGGAATTCATATCCGCCACGACAGCAGCGAATGGTGACCGAGCCCTGAACTGCTGCTGAATCCTGAGCGCTGATAACCAGCGCCGATCGGCCAATCGTCGTGTGCGATAACCGAATTCGGCTATGGAGCGATAGGCGTGGCCGATCGCTCCGGTCGACCGGGCGATGGTGCCCGCACGATGGACGCCGAAACAGTGCTCACCACCGATGAATTATCGCGTGGAATTCTTTTCAGGAGTTGCCGGTGAGTTCGGACCATTCCGCGGTGCGGGAATTGACCCCGGTGCAGCGGGCTGTGATCGACAGCGTCGCGCCGCAGATGCGGCACAATCCCTACGACAGCTATGAGATCCTGCGCGCGGCCGGGCCTTTCGTGCCCGGTCCGCACGATACCCAACTGGTGACCCGGCACGCGGACGCGCAGGCCATTCTGCAGGACGCGCGCTGGAGCCACGCCGAGGAACCCGACCTGCTGCACGGCGACAGCGATGTGGAACTGCCCGGCTCCTTCCTCTGGATGGAACCGCCGGACCACACCCGGCTGCGCGGACTGGTCGGCAAGGCGTTCACCGCACGCACCGTGCACGGGCTGCGCGAGCGGGCCGAGCAACTGGTCGACGACCTGCTGTCACATATGCTCGCCGACGGCGACGTGGAGGTGTTGGAGGCGCTGGCGTATCCGGTGCCGCTCACCCTCATCTGCGAACTGCTGGGGGTTCCGGCCGAGGCGCACCAGCGAGTACGGGCCATGTCCGCGGGCATCGCCCGGGGGCTGGACCCGGATCTGCTGCTCTCCCCGGAGGACCTGGCCGCCCGCACCGCCGCCGTGCACGAATTCACGGAATTCTTCGGCGATCTGGTGGAGCAGCGGCGTCGCGCACCACGCGCGGATCTGATCACGGCACTGGTGCAGGCCGAGGAATCCGGGGTGCGGCTGACCCCGACCGAACTCATCGGCACCCTGCTCATCCTGGTGGTCGCCGGACACGAGACCACCGTCAACCTGATCGGCAACGGCGTGCTGGCGCTGATCCGCAATCCCGCCGAGTTCCGGCGACTGTGCGATCACCCCGAACTGAGCGCCTCGGCGGTGGACGAGGTGCTGCGCTACGACCCGCCAGTCCACCTCACCACGCGCACCGCCCACGACGAGATCACCGTCGGCGGAAGGACTTTCACGCCCGGCGAGGCGGTGATCGTCCTGCTCGGCTCCGCCAATCGGGACCCGGCGGCCTTCCCGGTGGCCGACCGCTTCGACATCACCCGCTTCCAGCCCGGACACCGTCCCGAACGGCACCTGTCGTTCGGACTCGGGCTGCACTACTGCCTGGGCGCGCCGCTGGCCCGCCTGGAGATGCAGACGGTGCTGCGCGCCATCGCCACCCGCGTGCGGTCGCTGACCCTGCTCGAGGAACCGCCGTACCGGCCGAATGTGGTCGTGCGCGGCATGTCACAGCTGCGAGTCCGCTTGGAGGGCCGATGAGCACCGCCGTTCCCGACATCACCTTCGACGCCTTCGATCCCGAGTTCCGCGCCGACCCGTATCCGGCCTACCGGCGGGTGCGCGACGCCGCCGCGCTGTTCCCCTACCAATTCGGCGACGTGCCGGTCACTCTCGTCACCCGGTACGAGGAATGCGCCGAGATCCTGACCGGATCGGACTGGGGGCACGGTTACGCCGCGGGCATCAGCCCGTTCCGCGACACCACCGCGGCCATCCCGGGCTCGTTCGTGCGCATGGACCCGCCCGAGCACGGCCGCTACCGCAAGCTGGTGGCCAAGGCGTTCACCCCGCGCATGATGGCCGAGCTGGTACCGGTCGCCGGGGCGGTGGTGAACGACCTGGTCGACGCCGCGGTCGAGCGGGGCGGCCTGGATGTGCTGGCCGATCTCGCGGTGCCGCTCGCGGTGGCCATGGTTCCGGTGCGACTGCTGGGCGCCGATCCGGCCGATGGTGACCGCTTCCGGCAGTGGCAGCTGGCCATCGCCCGCGGCAGCGATCCGGATTCCCTGCTGGACGCCGCCGCCATCGCCGCGCGGGGGACGGCCGCCATGGAGTGCATGGGACATTTCGCCGCCCTCATCGCCGCGAAGAAGTCCGCCCCCACCCCGGACCTGCTGAGCGAGTTGGTCGCCGCCAGCGTGGACGGCGACACGCTCACCGAACCCGAGGTGATCGGCATGTCGGTGCTCACCCTGGTGGCGGGTATGGAGACCTCCATCAACCTGATCGGCAACGGCATGCTGGCCCTGCTCCGGCATCCCGAGCAACTGCGCAGACTGCGGGACGAACCGGAACTCATCGGTCCCGCGCTGGACGAGATGCTGCGCTACGACGCCCCCACCCAGTTCACCATCCGGGTCGCGCTCGCCGACACCGAGGTGCGCGGGCACCGCTTCCGGCGCGGCGACGGGGTGGTGGTGCTCACCGCCTCGGCCAGCCGGGACGACCGGGTGTATCCGAACGCCGACATCTTCGACATCACCCGCTACGCCGGAAATCGGCCCGCGCGCAAGCATCTCGGCTTCAGTCTCGGCGTGCACTACTGCGTGGGCGCGCCACTGGCCCGGATCGAGGCCGAAGCGGCGCTGCGCACGCTGCTCGCGCGCGCACCGGAACTGCACCTCGACGCCGACACCGTCGAATACCGGCCCAGCCTGATCCACCGCGGCGTCATGGCGCTGCCGGTGCGGCTGTGAACGGCGGGCACGCGGTCGTCATCGGAGCCGGTGTCGCCGGACTGCTGGCGGCCCGGGTGCTGGCCGACACCTGTTCGCGTGTCACCGTTCTCGAACGCGACGAGGTGGGAACCGGCCCGCGGCGCGGAGTGCCGCAGGCCGGACATCTGCACGGGCTGCTGGACCGGGGCCGCACGATCATCGAGGAGCTGTATCCCGGCTATACCGCCGATCTGGTGCGGCGCGGGGCCACCACCGCCGAGGTCCTGGTCGGAACCCGCTGGTACGTGGGCGGTTCCCGGCTCGCCGCCACCCCGACCGGACTCACCTCGGCCATCGCCACCCGGCCGCTGCTGGAGTCGGTGCTGCGCGAACGCACTCTCGCACTGCCGAATATCGAACTGCGCGAACGGACCTCGGCACGCGGTCTGGTCGGGGACGCGCGGTGGGTGTCCGCCGTCGCCACCGACCGCGAACCGGCCCTGCGCGCGGACCTCGTCGTCGACGCCGCCGGACGGGGTTCGCGGATCCGGGAATGGCTGACCGCGCTCGGTGCGCGAGCGCCCCGGGAGGAACGCCTCGATATCGATCTCGGCTACGCCTCCCGGTTCTATCGGCATCGGCCCGGACAGCTCGGCGGGCAGTCCTCGGTCATCATCTCCACCGGTGCGGACGGGCGCGGCGGCGGTGCGGTGCGGGTGGAGGGCGACCGCTGGCACGTCACGCTCGCGGGCATGGTCGGCGACCACCCGCCGGTGGACGCCGCGGGCTTCGAACGCTTCGCGGCCGGTCTGGACGCCCCCGATATCCACGACATCATCACCGCCTCCGAGGCGGTCGACGCGCCGACGCCCTACCGTTTCCGCACCGCGGTACGGCGGCGGTTCGACCAGCTGGTCGCACCACCGGCGGGACTGATCGTGCTCGGTGACGCGCTGTGCAGTTTCAATCCGCTCTACGCGCAGGGGATGACGGTCGCCGCACTCCAGGCCCGCGCGCTGCGCGCGAGCCTGGACGCCGCTCCCACCGACCTGCCCGCCCGCTTCTATCGGGCCGCCGCCGACGCCACCGCCATTGCCTGGGGCATGGCGACCGGCTCGGATCTGCGGCACCCGGGGGTGCGCGGACCGCGCACGGTACGCACCCGGCTCACCAACGCCTATGTGGCGCAGGCGCATCGGGTCGCGCACGGTGACCCGGTGGTGGCGCGCACCTTCATGCGGGTCGCGCACCTGGTCGATCCGCCCGCCGCACTCGCCGATCCCCGCACGGCGGGACGAATCCTGCTGCGCGGCAACCCCCTGGCCGCAGCGCTCCGGTAGACCTCTCACAGAAGGGCTCGACATGTCCGCACCGCACGTGAACGCCGCCGTCGCCGAACCGGATTCGGCCATCCTCACCGCCATGGCGCAGGTCTTCGGACCGGACGGCCGCGCCGACCCCTACACCCCGGCCCGCGTGCTGCGCGAGGCCGGGCCGCTGCACCGCACCCCGCTGGGCCATCACGTGCTCACCCGCTACGAGGACTGCGCGGCGGTGCTGTCCACCACCGCGTGGAGCCACGCGGAGGAGGCGGCCATGATGCACCCCACCGTTTCCCCGGACGACGCGGCCGAGGAACTGCCCACCTCGTTCCTGTGGATGGAGCCGCCGGACCACACCCGGTTGCGCAACCTGGTGACCAAGGGCTTCACCCCGCGCATGGTGACTCGGCTGCGCCCGCGCATCGAGTTGCTGTGCGAGGAACTGATCGACAACGCGCTCCAGGCCCGCGAATTCGATCTCGTCGAGATGATCGCCTACCCGCTGCCGCTCATCGTCGCCTGTGAGCTGATCGGGGTGCCGCAGGACGCCTACGCCCAGGTGCACCGCTGGTCGCAGGATCTGGCGCGCGGCTTCGATCACGATTACACCCTGCCCGAGGAGGCGCTGCGGGCGCGCAGCGCGGGCTCGCGCGGATTCATGGCCTACTTCCGGGAATTGCTGAACCAGCGCCGCACCGAACCCGCCGACGATCTGCTCAGCGTGCTCTCCCGGGTCGAGGACCGCGGTGACGTGCTCACCGAACAGGAACTGCTCGCGACCTGTATCACCACCTTCGTCGCCGGGCACGAGACCACCGCCAACCTGATCGGCACCGGCATGCTGCGCCTGCTGCGCGATCCCGGCCAGCTCGCCGTCCTGCGGGAGCGACCCGACCTGCTGGCCAGCGCGCCCGACGAACTGCTGCGCCTGGACCCGTCGGTGCAGATGACCACCCGGGCCGCCACCCGGCCGCTCGCCGTGGCGGGTCATGACTTCGAACCCGGTGAGGGCGTGGTCGTGCTCATCACGTCGGCCAATCGCGACGCTGACGCCTACTCCGACCCGGACCGCATGGACGTCGCGCGCTACTCCGATCCGATGCGTCCCGCCAAGAAGCATCTGGGCTTCAGCCTCGGCATCCACTACTGCCTGGGCGCGCCGCTGGCACTGCTGGAAATGGAGGTCCTGCTCGAGGTGCTGCTGCGCAAGGTGGGTGAGATGAGTCTGTGCACGGCGGAGCCGGTGTTCAAACCCAATGTGGTCATCCGCGGTCTGGAGCGGCTGCCGGTGGAGTTCACCGCCCGGTGATCCGGCCGCGCCGTCCAGGTAGGGTTTGCCTCGCATTCACACCTGTCGAACGGAAAGAGGCTCTTTCATGGCGACCTCGGAAGCGCGTGCCCAGATCGGTGTCACCGGCCTGGCGGTCATGGGCAGCAATATCGCCCGCAACTTCGCGCGCAACGGCTACACCGTTGCCCTGCACAACCGCAGTGTCGCCAAGACCGACGCCCTGCTGGAGGCGTACGGCGACGAGGGTGATTTCGTGCGCACCGAGACCATCGCCGAATTCGTCGCCGCGCTCGAACGACCCCGCCGGGTGCTGATCATGGTCAAGGCCGGTGACGCCACCGACGCCGTGATCGCCGAGCTCGCCGACGCCATGGAACCCGGCGACATCATCATCGACGGCGGCAACGCGCTCTACACCGACACCATCCGCCGCGAGCAGGCGATGGCCGCGCGCGGGCTGAACTTCGTCGGCGCGGGCATCTCCGGCGGTGAGGAGGGCGCGCTCAACGGTCCGGCCATCATGCCGGGCGGGCCGAAGGAGTCCTACGAGTCGCTGGGGCCGATGTTGGAGTCCATCGCCGCGCAGGTCGACGGCACCCCGTGCTGCACCCACATCGGCCCCGACGGCTCCGGGCACTTCGTGAAGATGGTGCACAACGGCATCGAGTACGCCGACATGCAGCTCATCGGCGAGGCCTACCACCTGTTCCGCGACGCCCTCGGCTTCGACGCCAAGCAGATCGCCGACGTGTTCACCGACTGGAACTCCGGTGATCTGGAGTCCTACCTGGTCGAGATCACCGCCGAGGTACTGAACCAGGTCGACGCCACCACCGGCAAGCCCCTGGTCGACGTGATCGTCGATGCCGCCGAGCAGAAGGGCACCGGCCGCTGGACGGTCAAATCCGCGCTCGATCTCGGCATCCCGGTCACCGGCATCGCCGAAGCGGTGTTCGCCCGGGCGCTGTCGGGTGCACGGGCCCAGCGCAAGGCCGCGGTCGGGCTGGCGTCGGGCACCCTGGCCGCGCGGCCCACCGATATCGCGCGGTTCACCGAGGACATCCGCCAGGCGCTGTACGCCTCCAAGATCGTCGCCTACGCCCAGGGCTTCGATCAGATCGCGGCCGGGTCCGCCGAATACGACTGGGATCTCAACCCGGGTGATATGGCCACCATCTGGCGGGGCGGCTGCATCATCCGCGCGCGGTTCCTGAACCGGATCAAGGAAGCCTACGAGGCGAATCCGGAACTGCCCTCGCTCATCCTCGCGCCGTATTTCCGCGCGGCCATCGAGACCGCCATCGACTCGTGGCGGCGTGTGGTGTCCACGGCCACCCTGCTCGGCATCCCGGTTCCGGCGTTCGCGTCCTCGCTGTCCTACTACGACGCGCTGCGCGCCGAGCGCCTCCCGGCGGCGCTGACCCAAGGCCAGCGTGACTTCTTCGGCGCGCACACCTACGAACGCGTCGACGCCGAGGGCAAGTTCCACACCCTCTGGAGCGGAGACCGCAGCGAAGTGCGGGCGTGAAGCGAGGCGGCCGCGGGCGCGCCGCTCGCGGTCGCTCAGTCGATCCGTCGGATCAACACCGCCTTGAACAGGAAAACCGCCGCGTGGGAACAGATTCGGTAGATCCCGGCGCCGTCGGCACTGAGGTCGGAGATGCCGAAACCCTTCGCCGCCGTGCGGTAGAGCTCCGAATCCGCCGGGGTGGCCGCCCCCGCCACCCGATCGGTCTGCACCACCAGTTCGTCGGTATGGCCCAGCGGTGGGATCCGCGCCTGCTCGACGAACACCTCCAGCACGTTGGCGAGGACGCGCAGCGCGGTGGGGTTGCGGGCGGGAATGCCCAGTAGATAGGCGAGTCGGCGGGCGGCCAGCGCGGGTTCGCGGTACACGCTCGCGGCCTCCGCGAGACCGAG
>NZ_JASCXP010000171.1:0-14407 GCF_030010695.1 Nocardia sp. CC201C | reverse complement strand
TCGGGCGTCTCGGCCGCCCGGGAACTCAGCTCAGGTCGACCTGCGCGACCTTGGCCGCGCCGACGGCTTCGGCGATGGACGCCTGCACCTCGGCCGGAACCTCCTGGTTGACGCGCAGCACGACGGTCGCGCCCTCCTTGTCGAGGTCCTGGGTGAGCTGCGCGGCGAGGATGTCGATCCCGGCCTCACCCAGCTTGCCGGCCAGGCGGCCCAGCTGGCCCGGACGGTCCTCGTAGTTGAGGACGGCCAGGTTGAGGCCCTCGGCGCGCATGTCGTAGTTGCGGCCGTTGATATTGACGATCTTCTGCACCTGCTGCGGCTCGGTCAGCGTGCCCGCCACATTCAGGGTGCGACCGTCGCCGAAGACGGCGCGCAGGTCGACCAGGCTGCGGTGGGTCGGGCTCTCGGTGTGAGTGGTGACCGAGGCCTCCAGGCCGCGGTCCTTGGCCAGCGACGGCGCGTTGACGAAGGTGACCGCGTCTTCGATGAGCGCCGAGAACACCCCGCGCAGGGCCGAGAGCTCCAGCACCGCAACGTCGTTGGCGGCCAGTTCGCCGCGCACCTGAACCTCCAGGCTGACCGGAAGCTCATCGGCGAGCGCACCGAGCAGCGCGCCCTGCTTGCGCACGATCTCCAGCCACGGGGCGACGTCGTCGGTGACCGAGCCGCCGGTGACATTGACCGCGCCGGGCACGAACTCACCGGCGAGGGCGAGCTGCACGGACTTGGCGACATCGGTGCCGGCGCGGTCCTGCGCCTCGGCGGTGGAAGCGCCCAGGTGCGGGGTCACGACGACCTGCGGCAGGTTGAACAGCGGGCTGTCGGTGCACGGCTCGGTCTCGAACACGTCGATACCGGCGGCGCGCACGTGGCCGGAGGTGATGGCGTCGGCCAGGGCCTGCTCGTCGATCAGACCGCCGCGAGCGGCGTTGACGATGATGACGCCCTTCTTGGTCTTGGCGATCGTCTCGGCATTGAGCATGCCCTTGGTCTCGGGCGTCTTGGGCAGGTGGATGGAGATGAAGTCGGCGCGCTCGAGCACCTCGTCCAGGCTCACAAGTTCGATGCCGAGCTGCGCGGCCCGGGCCGGGGAGGTGTAGGGGTCGTACGCGATGATCTTGGTCTCGAAGGCCGCGAGGCGCTGCGCGAACAGCTGCCCGATCCGACCCAGGCCGATGACGCCGACGGTCTTGCCGAGAATCTCGACACCGTTGAACTTGCTGCGCTGCCAGGTGTGCTCACGCAGGGTGGCGTCGGCGGCCGGGATCTGGCGGGCGGCGGCCAGCAGCAGGGTGACCGCGTGCTCGGCGGCGGTGTGGATATTGGAGGTCGGCGCGTTGACCACCATGACACCGCGCTCGGTGGCGGCCGGGACGTCGACATTGTCGAGGCCCACGCCCGCGCGGGCGACGATCTGCAGCTTCTTGCCGGCCTCGAGCACCTCGGCGTCGACGGTGGTGGCGGAGCGCACCAGCAGCGCGTCGGCCTCGGGCACGGCGGCGAGCAGCTCGGCCCGGTTGGGTCCGTCGACCCAGCGAACCTCGACGCCGTCACCGAGCACGTCGACGGTCGACTGGGCGAGCTTGTCGGCGATCAGAACTACAGGACGGCCTGCTTGGCTCACTGGGGGTACTCCTGGAGGAATGGGGTCGGCATTTTCGCGGCCCAGCTTAATGGGCGCGATTTCGGGTGGCCTTACCGCCTGGTAGGCGGGTGCCTTCACTACGGCGAGCGGGGACTTCCCACTGAGCGGGACTTTCTAGGTCGATTGTCCAGATTCAATGCGCGGCGGACGCTCTACGCGGCTACGGTGCCGCGCATGTCTCGCAGATTGCTGGCGGCGGCCGCACTGGCCGCCCTCCCCCTCGCCGCGGCGGTTCCGGCCACGGCCGCCCCGACCGCGAACAAGATCGTCGTCATCGGCATCGACGGCACGCTGTGGAGTGAGGTGCGCGCCGCGAACGCCCCGAATCTGGGCCGCCTGGCCGCCGAGGGCACCCTCGCCCGCACCTCCATCGCCCCGCACACCACCATGTCGTGCGTGTCCTGGGCGACCGCGCTGACCGGCGTGTGGGATACCAAACACGGCATCCAGGACAACGGGTCCACCTGCAACCCAACACCTTTCGCGTCGTACCCGACGGTGTTCACCCAGGTGGAGCGGACCCGGCCGCACCTGTCCACGGCATCCATCGGAACCTGGGACACGATCGGCATGATCGCGCGCACCGGCGACCCGAGTGCCGACCGGGTGAAGGTCACGCAGATGGATCCGACCGGTGCGGGCATCTGCGAGACGACGGCCGACGCGAACGCGACCGCGCACGTGGTCTCCGCCGTCGAGGACGGCGCGGATCTGGTGTTCACCCACCTGGATCAGGTGGACATCGTGGGCCATACGCTGCGCGGCATCTGGCCGCAGGCGTACCGCGACGCCATCGGCCGGGCGGACACCCTGGTCGGCAAGATCACGGCGGCGGTGGACGCCCGCGCCGCGGCGCATCCCGACGAACGGTGGACGATTCTGGTCACCACCGACCACGGCCACGCACCGGACGGCGGGCACGGCGGGCAGAGTGCGTACGAGACGGCCAGTTTCGTCATCGCGCGCGGCGCGGGCTTCGCGGCCGGCGCCGAGTACAACGGCTACACGCTGGCCGACATCACGCCGACCGTGCTGGACCTGCTCGACATCCCCGCGCCCGGGAACCTGGACGGCGTGTCCATGCTGTCGGGCGGTTCGGGCGACCCGTCCGCCCCGGTGCCCGATACGCCGCCGGTCGACTCCGGAATCACCGGCTCGTCCTCCGGCTCGGCGCAGGCCGCGATGGTGAACAATCCGCTCTGCATCCTGGGCAGCGGCTCGGCCAGCGGCTCCGCGAGTGGATCGTTCGACAAATAGCCGGAAACGCGAAAAGCCGACCACGGGGCGGCGGATCCCGAGGTCGGCTTTCGAAGTCGACTAATTCGACGTCAGATTCAGCCGCCGAACGAGCCGGTCCACAGGGTGTCCAGGATGCCGTGCAGCGCGGCGCTGCCGGTGGCGAGCAGACCGTTCAGGGCAGCGGAACCGGTGTCGATAATAACGGGGATCATGGGATACCTCTCCTTGCGAATTCCCAATTGAACTTCTGACGCCGAGCATATCGGGCGGATTTTCGAACCCGTTACCAAGGTTTACGACTATGTGATGTGCGCAACAAAAAGTAACAATGTGTGGGCGCAGTCATATGGTCCCTATCGGTCATTCATATCACGGAACTATCACACACAGTCGACACAAGTCTTCAAGCCCCGAAAACCAGTGGCACCGCGCGACCGCCCGGGACTAGCCTCACCGGCCATGACCCTGCGCGCGATCCCCGCCTCCATGGACCCCGCGGTGGTCGCCACGATCGACGGCGAACTGGACCGGATCGAGCGCGACCACCGGGTCGGCGTGCGCCTGGCCATCGAAAGCGGCAGCCGGGCATGGGGTTTCCCGTCGCCCGACTCCGACTACGACTGCCGGTTCGTCTACGTCGCGCATCTGGACGACTACCTGACGCCGTGGCGCGGCCGCGATGTCATCGAGACGCCGCTGGTCGGCCTGCTCGACGTGAACGGCTGGGAGCTGGCCAAGGCGCTGCGCCTGCTGGTGGCGGGCAATGCGGTGCTCGTCGAATGGCTGATGTCGCCGATCGTGTATCGCGGCGATGCCGAATTCCGGGACGAACTCCGCGAATTGGCGCATGCGGTGGCGGATCGGAACCGGATCGCCATGCATTATCTGCACCTGGGTAGGCGGCAGTGGCGGCTATTCGATTCGAATCGCTCGCTGAAGAAGGTGTTCTATTCGCTGCGCCCCGCGATGGCATTGCGATGGCTGCACGAACATCCGAATTCGGCGGTCGCGCCCATGCACTTGCCGACATTGCTCGAACAATGCGAACTGCCCACCGATCTCACCGGTGCGGTACAGGAATTGACCGAGTTGAAGTCACGGACGCGAGAAATGGGAGCAGGAGCGGTGCCGACCCCCATCAGCGATTTCATCACGGCCGAATTCGACCGGGCGGCGGACGCGTTCACCCGCGAGCGCGGCCACGACCGGAGCCGGGCGCACGCTCTGACCGCCGAGTTCTTCAGGCGTCAGGCGCTGCGCTGACGTGGGTGGCCTCCGGGCCGGGTTTGGCGCGTCGCCATTCGAACTCGACCCGCTGGCCCTCCTCCAGCCAGCGGAAACCCTCCCCGTCGATGGCGGTGTACTCGACGTAGACGTCCGGACCGCTGTCGTCGGGGGTGATGAAACCGAAACCCTTCAAGCTGTCGAACCACTTCACCGTGCCGCGAGCCATTCCCGTTCTTTCTCGACCATCGCAGGGATTCGAAGGGCACGGCCCCGACCGCGCCCGCCTAAGCGTGGCATGCGACCTCGCGGCGAACAACCGGTGAGCCGGGTGCCACTTCGAGAAGACCCGCTGACACGGCCGACCGCGGCGGCGACAATGGTGGGGCCGACGCGACCCTGTCCGGGCCTGTGACCGCCGGCCCCGTGCGTCGAACGGCGCACACCGAGAGACGGGTCGCGACTGCCACGAAGGAGTTTCCGTTGGTGAGCAAAGAACGACTGCTGAACAGGCTGGCGGGACGATTCGCCGGGCTGACCGATTCCAGCCTGCCCATCCCGACTCCGGCCGAGACCGTTGCCGCGCGACGGCATTTCTTCGGCGAGGCGGTCGATCCCGTCACCGGCGAGGTGAGCCCGGATCGGGTGCTGGCGGCCTGGTTCGGCTGCGCGGGATTCGCGATCGCCATGGGCGGCACCGTCTTCCTGCTCGACGCCTGGGTGCCGCGCGGACTGACCTCGCATTACGTTCCCACCACCCCGGCCCAGCTGGCGGCGCTGCGCCCCGAGGCCATCTTCATCGGCCACGGGCATTTCGATCACGCGGCCGACGCCGGGCCGATCGCGCAGGCCAGCGGTGCGACGGTGTACGGCACGGCCGAACACTGCGCGGCCATTCGCAAGCAGGTCGCGTTCAAGGCCGAATTCGCCTGTGTGGAATTGGGTTCCGCCGACTCGGGGCCGGGTGATCGCTACGATTTCCCGCTGCTGCCCGGATTGGGGGTGACCGCCGTGCGTCACCTGCACTCCGCGCCCACCCGCCGTGGCCCGAACTCCTCGGCCCGCGTCTCCCCCGCCCCGTGCCTCGGCGATATCCGCACCCACCGCCCGACCCTGGCCGATGCCACCCACCTGGTCCGCCATCTCTCCGCACCGGAGGGCGGCACCCTGCTGTACCAGTTCCGCACCGCCGATTTCACGCTCACCTGGCACGATTCGTCCGGCCCGCTGCTGGACCGCGCGCCCGAGGTGCTCGAGATCCTGCGCGCTCTGCCCGCCTCGGACGTGCACATCGGCGCGATCCAGGGCTTCAACCAGTTCACCAACGGCCTGCGCGATCCCCGCAGCTACGTGGAGGCGTTGCGCCCCACGATCTTCGTACCGAACCACCACGACAACTGGCTTCCGCTCATCACCGCGCGCGGCGAGGCGTTCCGTACTCCGCTGCACGCGGAACTGGCGAAACTGCCGGAGGCCACCCGCCCCGAAGTCCGCATGCTGGTCGACCCCGACGACTATGTTTCCTGCGCGCGAATGACATTCAAATAATCCATCCCCGCACAGCAATTCGGTCACATACCGACCGCCGAGCACGTAGCCTGCACGGCTATGTGGAGTATCGTCGCCATTTCCATCGTCGCCGTCATCATCATCGGACTGGGATTCGCCGTGGGCCTACCGCGCGATTGATTTCCGTGTCGGCCACACCGCCCCGAACCATCGAAAAGGTCACTTCCCCAGTACGTTGACGCCATGTCCTCCCCCGCTCACGACGCCCGCACCCAGGTCGCCGCGGCCGCTCGCCGCCTCGCCGAAGCCGGACTCCTGATCGGCACCGCGGGCAATGTGAGCATGCGTGTCGACGACCTCATCGCCATCACCGCCACCGGCACCGTCCTCGCCGACATCACCCCCGACCAGATCACCATCGTCGACCCGCACGGCACCGTGGTCTCCGGAGCCTTCGCCCCCACCTCCGAACTCCACCTCCACCTGGGCATCTACCGCGACTTCGACGCCGGCGCGATCGTCCACACCCACGCCCCCAAATCCACCGCCGTCGGCCTGGTCCTCCCCGAACTCCCCGTCCTCCACTACCAGCAACTGCCGCTGGGCGGCCCCACCCCGGTAGTCCCCTTCCACCCGTTCGGCACTCCCGAACTCGCCGACGCCGTCCGCGCAGCCCTCCCCGGCAAACAGGCGGCTCTACTCGCCAATCACGGCGCCGTCACCCACGCGGCGACCCTCGACGACGCGGTGGAACACGCCCTTCTCCTGGAGTGGGCCTGCACGCTGCTTCTCGACGCGGCAATAATCGGCACGCCCCGCGCGCTCACCACTGAGGAGCAGGCAGCGGTCATGCAGGTAATCCAGCGCACGGGGTATGGCAGACCCATAGCGCTCGAACAACGTAGGTGAGGAAGCACAATGCTCAATCACACTGTGCCAGAACATGTCTGCGTGCCAACCTGAAGCAGCGAACATGTCGGTGCCGCATGGCAAACTGCCGCCATGGCAAGCAGCGCTGAAGAAGCCCTCAGACAGGAGATCTTCCACCACCTCGATCGGCTGGTTGCGGATACGGGTGTCGTGACCCGGTCGCAGTTGTGGGATTTCACGGTCGACGGCGAGGTCCACCGGTTGATCGACCGGAACCGTGGCATCAGAAATCCGCGCTACTTGGAAGCGACGCTCTCGATCCTGTCGGATCCGGACAGCTCCTATGCCGACGAACAAGTCGACGACTCGCTGTTTGCTTACGACTACCGGGAAGGAAGTGTCGACGGCGACAATCGAAAGCTCCGCCGCGCGTACGAGCTCGGTCTGCCGCTGATTCTGCTACGTAAGATCGCCGACGGAGTCTTCCACCCGGTGTTTCCGGTATGGGTCGTTGCCGACGACAAGCAGAACCGGCGTTTTCTGATCGCATTGGATGCGAACCTGCGTGCGGTGGCCGACCCAGAGCACCTGGCACCGATTGAGCGTCGGTACGCGGAGCGGATCACCGCGCAGCGACTGCATCAACCAGAGTTTCGAGCCCGAGTTCTGCGGGCGTACGAATACCGCTGTGCCGTTTGCGCTCTGGGGCAGCCAATACTACTCGATGCTGCCCATATCATCGCGGATGGTGAAGCTCACAGCAGCGCCACTGTGGATAACGGCCTCGCGCTGTGCAAGTTGCACCACGCAGCGTATGACGCCAACTATCTCGGGATCGCACCGGACTACACAATCCACGTATGCAAATCGCTCCTCGAGCAGACCGATGGCCCACCCATGCTCCAGCACGGACTGCAGGATATGCACAAGCGCCGGATCACCGTTCCAAGGAAACGCAGCGAGCGGCCCGCTTCCGATCGCCTCGCTGAGCGATTCGACAAGTTCTCCAGCGACAGCGAGGCCGAAAGTCAGATATCGGGCGTCGGCTGAGCTAGCGCTACTCCCAACGGAGGTGAAGCGACACTCATTGGCGGTGCAGCCCCGCTGGTACAGCACTCCGTTCCTCGTTCGATTGCTACGGCATGTCGCGTGAGCTGGGGTTTCGTGTCGCAACGTAGCCGGGTAGATTCGAACACATGAGCGATACCGCCGAGGTCGAGCTCACCAGCTACGAGTTGGTGGAGCGACTGCAAGCGGTCCATACGCAGATCGCCGCCGCCCAAGCCGAGGAAGTCGCTCTGATGACGCGGCTGTATCGACTGCGCCGCGCGCAGCAACTCGAGGCCGGGGTCGCGGCGCGGTACGCGGGGGAATCGGCGGCCACCGAAATCGGTGTGGCGGTGCGGGTCTCGCAACGCACCGCCGACGGCTTGATCGCCCTCGGTATGGGATTGGCGCGACTGCCGCGCACCCGGCGCGCCTTCGCGGAGGGCCGCATCGACCTGGCACGGGCGCGCTCCATCCACGACACGCTGGTCAACGCACCGGACGAAACGGTGACCGAACTGGAAGATCTGGTCGTCGCACGGGCCGAACGCTGCGACCCCGCCCGCTTGCGGCAAACGATCCGCAAGAAGCTGCTCGAGATCGACCCGGCCGGACAGACCCGCCGCCGCCAGGAGGCCGAGCGGGAACGGTACGTCGCGGTGCGCGCCGCCGACGACGGCACCGCGCTACTCGACGGCGTCCTCCCCGTTGCCGGAGGCTGGAGCCTGTTCGAACGACTGCGGGAGATGGCGATCACCCAGTGCTGCGCGGCGGACCCGCGCACCATGAACCAGCGCCGCGCCGACGCACTGGTCGCCCTCGCCGACGGCAGCGGACAACTCACCTGCGGCTGCGACCTGTCCGACTGTCCCCGCCGCGACCCGAACGCTCCCGTTCCGAACACGCGGCGCGCACTCGTACAGGTCGGCGTCAGCGCGGCCACACTGCTCGGGGTGGAGGACAACCCTGGACTCCTGGCCGGATTCGGAGCCATCGACGCCGACCTCGCCCGGCAGATCGCCCGCCACGCCCGCTTCCAGGTCATCACCGAAACCACCGGCCCCGAAGGCGAACTCGACACATCGGCACACTCGGCCGAGCCGACCACGACGGCACCGGAGAGTACCGAGGATACCGACACCACCTGTCCCCCAGCGCCCTCAACGGATCCACGGGAGTTGCGATACCGCCCGAGCGCTACCCTCGCCGCGCAGGTGCGAGCCCGCGACGGTAGCTGCCGAGCCCCCGGCTGCGGGGTACCAGCCACGGCCGCCGACCTCGATCACCAGCTGCCCTTCAACCACCGTTCCCCCGCTTCCGGTGGCCGCACAACGGAGCACAACCTCTCCTGCCACTGCCGCCGCCACCACCGCTTGAAAACCCTGGCCGACCACGGACTGAACGGCTGGACCGTCACCCACTACCAAGACCGGCGCATCGAATGGCGCGCACCCACCGGCGGTGTGATCACCACCCACCCCGAGGGCGCGAAGTTCCTGTTCCCCCGCTTCCCGGTGCCCGCGACCCGGGTGAAACCGATTGAGCCACAATCCGATCCACCGCTGTTGGACCCCGGGCCAGTGGTCAACGCACTAACCGAACTACTGCACGTCTACGTCCCACCGGGCCGCCGCAGCCTGTGCATCCGCCGCGACGGCCAGCCAGTCCGAGTGGGGGCTGCCTTGTGCGACCTCGGCGACACCGACGAGGATGCGGATCGCCCGCCGTTCTGACCTCAACCCGGACATCCGCCCGAGGCTCACATGGCTGGGTACGGGCTTGGCGCACAGGGAATCTCGCTCACCGTGCCGGGTGCGAAGGTGTTCAGCATCAACGCCGCCACGGTCGGGTCGACGGAGATGGCGTTGTGGCCCGCCAGGTTCACCGGGCACACGTCCTGGAGCACGATGTTCGTGGCGTTGGGTGCCTCCCGATACCCGCTGGTGTATGGGATGACCTCGGTGTCGGCTCGGGTGAGGAGGTTGGTGTAGTGGACTTCCGGGGCGTAGACCCCGGCGGCTTGGAGGTCGATGATGAAATCCGAGATGGGGAGCATGTCCACGCAGCCTTGGCAGGTGGGGCGGAGGGCGGCGAAGACCGGGTCCTGGGCATTCAGGCCGTAGACGGTGTTCACCACCGGGTCGGCGGCGTGGGTGCCCGCGTAGATGGGGGCGAGGTTGAAGATCTGGTCGACCACCTGGGAGCCGCCCTCGAACAGCAGGTAGTGGGCGGCTACCAGGGTGCCTTCGGACCAGGCGAGGAGGTTGACCCTGTCGGCTCCGGTGGTGGCGCGGACGCGGGTGACGAAATCGCGGAGTTCCCTGCTGGAATCGGGGATCGGGGCCAGGCCGCCTACTCCGGCGAGGGCGGCGGGCTGGTCGGGGTACCTGCCGTAGGTGACGGAGAAGACGCAGAAGCCGTGGTTGTGCAGGAGCGGGGACATGGCGGGCCAGCCCGCGCCGTTGCCGAGGACGCCGTGCACCAGGACGATCGGTTCCGGGTGTTCGGGAGTGGGGGTGCAGGTCCAGTCGTTTGCGCCGGGCGGGTCGAAGGGGGCCTTCGCGCCGGTCATATCGGCGACCAGGATCGGGATGGAGTAGTGCACGGGGAGTTGCTCGGGGTGCGCTGCCGCAGTCCCTGGGACGGCCAGCGAGGCGGTGAGGGACAGCAGGGCACTGAGCCAGATCCGACGCAACGGGAAGACCTCCGCGAATCGACGCCAACGGTGCAGTTGCCGAAAAGTCGCTGAGCGACCGGTCGTTACCTTAATGGCGACGCGAGAGCGGACGGCGTACGAAACGCGGAGGTGCCCGGGGTGTCGGTCAGCGGGGTGTGACGACCGTGGGCAGAGATGCGAAGCCGCGGTTGTTCGACGAGTGGATCCGCCGCGTCTTCTCGGCGTCGATGTCGTAATCGGTGATCGCGGCGGCGAATTCCTGGAGTGCGGTGCGCAGTTCGAGGACCGCGAGATTGGAGCCCAGGCAGTGGTGGCGGCCGCTGCCGAAGACCAGTGAGGCGCTGGTGTCACGGCCCAGGTCGAAGTGGTCCGCGGCGGGGAAGACCGCCGGGTCGCGGTTGGCGGAGCCGGTGAGGAGCAGGATGCGGGCGTCGGCGGGGATGGTCACGCCGTGTAGGTCCACGGGGGTCGTGGTGGTGCGTAGGTGGACCTGGGTGGCCGGATCCCAGCGCATGGATTCGGCGATCCAGGCGTCGATGCCGCCGGCCAGGGCGGTGCGGCGCTGGTCGGGGTGCAGCCAGCCGGCGTGCCAGATATTACCGAGGGTCAGCATGGTGGTCTCGATGCCCGCGCCGATCAACAGGATCAGGACGCCGACGATCTCCTCCGGAGTGAGCCGGTCGTCACCGTCGGCGGCGTCCAGCAGGCCGGAGAGCAGGTCGTCGGTGCGGTGGCGGGCCCGTTCGATGGTGAGGTCGGTGTAGTACGCGACCAGCGCGCCGATGGCCTGCATGGCCTCGGGGCGCAGATCGGTGGACTCCTCCTCGGTGTACATGATCTCCATACCGAGCTTGCGCACCATATCGCGGTCGGACTGCGGCACGCCGACGAGTTCGGAGATCACCTCGGTCGGGTAGGGCCCGGCGAAATCGGCCATGAGGTCGAAGGAGCCGCCCTCCACCAACGGGGTCAGCAGGGAGCGGGTGATCTCCCGCAGCCGGGGCTCCAGCCCCTGCACGCGCCGCTGAGTGAAAGCGCTGGTGACCAACCCGCGCAGCCGGGTGTGCTTGGGCGGGTCCATGGCCACGAAGGAGAAGAACCGTTCGGCCTGCGGTCCCCAGAAGGCCGGCTCCATGCGAATACCGTTCACGCTGGAGAAACGGTCGGAGTCGCGCAGGGCGGCGAGCACGTCGGCGTGCCGGGACAGCGCCCAGAAATCGTCCACCTCGTTGCGGTAGGCGGGGGCCTGCTCGCGCAAGGCGGCATAGTACGGGTAAGGATCACTGTGGACCGCGAAATCGTAGGGGCTGTACTGCAACTGCACGAGTAGACCTTCCGGGGCGTAGCGTCGCTAGGATCGCCAGCGGTTCGTATTGAGCCGACGAAACTGAACACTAGTCGAGATGCATTGGGGGCGTAATGAACTCGGACTCGGCAGCGGACCGGATCGACGTGACGAAGCCGCATCCGGCCCGCCGGTACGACTACTGGCTGGGCGGATCGGCCAATTATCCCGCCGATCGGGAGTCCGCCGAGATGGTGGCCGAGGCATTCCCGACGGTACAGATCTCGGCGCTGGAGAACCGGAAATTCCTGCGCCGCGCCGTCGGTCACCTCGCCGAACGGGGCATCCGACAGTTCCTGGACATCGGCACGGGCCTGCCCACCGCGGGCAATGTGCACGAGATCGCGCAGACCGTCGTGCCCGAATCGCGCATCGTGTACGTGGACAACGACCCGATCGTGCTGGTGCACGCCAACGAACTGCTCAACAGCTCCCCCGAGGGCAAGACCGCCTACCTGGAGGCCGACGTCCGGGAGCCGCGGCGCATTCTCACCCACCCGGATCTGCTCGACACCATCGATCTGAGCCAGCCGGTGGCGCTCATCCTGGTCGCCATCCTGCATTTCATCGGCGATGAGGAAAAGCCCCACAACCTGGTGCGGGAGCTGCGCGAGGCGCTCGCCCCCGGCAGTTACCTGGTGATCTCCCACGCCACCGGCGACTACCTGGCTCCGGAGGATCGGCCCGCGACCCTCGAGGCCAACAAGCGCAGCCGGGTGCCGTTCTACCTACGCTCGCGCGAGGAGATCTCGCGCTTCTTCACGGGTCTGGAATTGGTGGCCCCCGGCATCACCTCGGTGACCAATTGGCGTCCGGAGGAGTGGCGGCCGCATCCGCGCGCCGAAGCCGTGTCCATGCTGGGTGGGGTCGCCCATATCGGCTGAGTGTCAGATGCCGCCCGCCAGTGCCCGCATGCAGCGCACGGCGAGGGAGGCCGGATTCGCGCCGCGGCCCTGCGGCGAGGTGTCGAGCGCCCATTCCTCCAGCGCGATGCGCATGGCCCCGGCCGCGGCGGCGGCGAGCAGGCGCACCCGCAGCGGATCGACGTCGGGACCCGCCAGCTCGGTCAGCACCCGGGTCAGGTCGCGTTCGCTCTCCATATTGATGCGATGCCAGATGCCGCGCAGTGCCGCATCGTTGTCCATGGCGCGCAGCAGGCCGCGGGTGAGTTCGAGATCCGCGTCGTCCTCGAGCGCCATGGACCGCACGGCCGCCGCCTGCAATTCGTTCAGCTTGGGTAGTCGCCGCGGACCGGAGGCGATGATGGCCAGCCAGCGTTGCGCGCCGGTGGCCAGCATGGGTTCCACGGCGTCCTCTTTGGTGCGTGCGTAGCGGTAGAAGGTCCGCAGGGCGACCCCGGCGGCGGCGGCGATCTCCTCGGCGGTGACCTCCGCGGTCCCGCGTTCGGCGAACAGCCGCGCCGCGGTGCGGGCGATCTCCAGGCGGGTTTCCTGCTTGCGGCGCTCGGCCAGGGTCAGGCGGTCGGGTGCTGCCACGGGGCGTCCTTCCAGGTCGAATAGGTCCATCCTAATCACCGGATGCCATAGTGGCACGTTGTGCCAGTACGGCGTACCGTGTCAAGCGGGTGGGGTCGAAGAATCATAGAGGAGTTGCCGCAATGGAGCGTTTCACCGACCGCCGTGTCCTGATCACCGGCGCGGGTTCCGGCATCGGCCGGGCCACCGTGCACCGCATTCTGCGCGAGGGCGGGCAGGTCGTGGCCGCCGATATCAGCGAGGCCGGACTCGCCGAGACCGCCAAGCAAGCCGCCGACCACGGGCACGCGGACCGGCTCGCCACCGTCACCGTCGATATCGGCGACGAGGAATCGGTGCGCGCGGGCGTCGCCAAGGCCGTCGACACCCTGGGCGGGCTGGACGTTCTCGTCAATGCCGCGGGCATCCTGCGCTCGGCGCACACCCACGAGATGCCCCTCGCCGACTGGAACCGGATCATCACCACCAACCTCACCGGCACCTTCCTCATGATCCGCGAGGCGCTGCCGACGCTGCTGGCCTCCGATCACAAGGTGATCGTGAACTTCGCGTCCACCTCGACGTTCTTCGCACACCCCTACATGTCGGCGTACGCGGCGTCCAAGGGCGGCATCATGTCCATGACCCACGCGCTGGCCGCCGAGTACAGCAAGCAGGGGCTGCGCGTGGTGGCCGTCGCACCGGGCTCCATCTCCAGCGATATGACCGACGGCCGCGGACCGGGCCTGCCCGAGGACGCCGACCTGAGCCTGTTCATGAAGCTCATCCCCGGCATCGGCCAGGGCTTCGCCTCCCCCGACACCGTCGCGGGCGTGGTCGCCATGCTGGCCTCCGACGACGGCGCGTTCATCACCGGCACCGAGATCCGCATCGACGGCGGCACCCACTACTGAGTGGCCCTCGGGGGCGGGTCATACCTGAGACGTAGTCCGCCCCTGATCTTCTCCGAAATGGGGGTAGCCCCATACCGTTTCGGGCCGAAGTGCGGCACAGTGTCTGACCATGAGGTCGACGTCATCCACTTCCGCCCGACGAAAGCTGGCCCGCTTGGCCGTGGCCGGTGCGATCACCGCGATTCCCCTTACCGCGCTTGCTGTTCCGGCCGCGGCCGAGGTCACGCTCGAGCCCGAGGTCACCGAGGTCTCCCGCCCGCACTGGCAGGACCGTAATCCGTGGGATCCCCGGTACCCGTGGGAGAACCGGAATCCACACGATCACGGCCGCTGGCACGACCATGACCGCTGGCACGATCACGACCGCTGGCACGATCACGACCGCTGGGACCGCGACTGCGATCACGGCGACTGGAACCGCGGTCACGACCCCTTCCGCAATCCGTTCCGGCACGCATTCCC